>JANXYT010000156.1 GCA_025355915.1 Holophagaceae bacterium | reverse complement strand
CTCTGGCGGCATTCATCGCCCAGGTGGAGGCCGCCGTCCTCGCCCAGATGGTGAACGACGTCTAGGTTATAAATTAGACGATTACGGGTTGCCCAGATGGCACCCTGGTCTCAGACTTCAATTCTTCCCTGAGCGGCATCGAACGAGGTGACCGCACCCATTCCCGGACCCCCATGTCACCCAAAGAACCCAGCAGCGCCCCGAAACTCGAGCTCTTCTGCAAGCTGCAGGCGGAGAAGGTTCCCTTCATCGCCAAGGCCAATGTCCCGTCCATCTTTGGGAAGTTCATGGTCTATGGCTTCCTGGAGCACGCCACGGGCAAGGAGCACCTCGCCATCGTTGCGGGGGAGATCGACGCCCGTAGGCGCATCCCGGTACGCATCCACTCGGAGTGCTGGACTGGCGATGTGCTAGGCAGCCTGAAGTGTGATTGCCGCCAGCAGCTGGAGGAAGGTTTGCGCTATGTGTCCGAGCATGGCGGCATGGTGCTCTACCTCCGCCAGGAGGGCCGCGGCATTGGTCTCTTGAACAAGCTCAAGGCCTATGCGCTGCAAGAGCAGGGACTCGACACGGTGGAGGCCAACCATTCCCTGGGTTTTCCTGACGATCTGCGCACCTACGAATGCGCCGTGGAGATGCTGAAGTTCTTCGGCATCACCCAGGTCAAGCTACTCACCAACAATCCGCGCAAGATCGGCGCCCTGGAATCCGCGGGCATCGAGGTGGAACGGGAGCGCCACCAGTTGGCCTCCAATCCCCATAACCTTCGATACCTGAAGACCAAGGCCCGCAAGAGCGGCCACCTCCTGGATTTTGAGGAAGAAGCGCTTTAACGGCTGCAGGCTCTCGGCTGTCAATCATCACCCGGGCGTGACTTTTTTGCTGACAGCTGTCCACTGATAGCCGATAGCTATAGATATGCTTGTCCCCCCGCCCGTGTCCGACCAGACCATCCACGACATCTCCCATGTCATCCAGTTATCGGTGGCGCCGGTATTCCTGCTCACGGCCCTTGGCACCATCCTGGGCGTGCTGTCCTCCCGATTGGCTCGCATCGTCGACCGGGCCCGGGCCTTGAATGACCGTTTAGAAACGGCCGCGGAGGCACGGATTCCCCCGATCCATGCGGAAATGCGGACCCTGGCTAGCCGCCGCCGCCTGGTGAATTTAGCCATTACCTCTGGCACCGCGGCCGCCCTGCTGGTCTGCGTCAGCATCGCCACCGTATTCCTCGGCGCGATCATGAAGGCCAGCGTGTCGACAGCCGTGGCTTTGCTGTTCATCCTTGCCATGGGTGCGTTCGTCGCAGCCCTGGTGTTCTTCCTGAGAGAAGTGCTCCTCGCGGTGAGGAGTCTTCACTTGGCCTGATTACCCAGGTCCCTATAGGCTCTTGATCGCCGCGATTTCCTGGGGGCTCAGAAAGCGCCAAGCCCCAGGCTTCAACAGGGGGTCAGCCAACGGCCCGAACTGCACCCGGCGCAACTTGCTGACGGGGTGGCCCACGGCGGCGAACATGCGGCGGATCTGCTGGTTCTTGCCTTCGGTCAGGGTCACCTTCAGCCAGGGATTGTCGCCCTTCTCGGCAATCTCGAGGTGACAGGGCTTCAGTCGCCGGCCGCTGAGGATGAAGCCCTCCTGGAATTCCTTCATGAGGGCTGGGCTGGGATTGCGGTGCACCTTCACCAGGTAGACCTTCGGGATCTCGTGTTCAGGTCCCATGAGCACCTGGGCCAAGGCGCCATCGTTGGTCATGAGCAGGAGGCCTTCGGAATTGAAATCAAGGCGTCCCACCGGGTAGAGGCGGCCCGGTACATCCCTCAACAGAGCCATCACGGTGGGGCGGCCCAGGTCGTCCTTGACCGTGGTGACGTAGCCTTTGGGTTTATTCATCAGGATGTAGACCAGGGCCTCGCGCTGGATGGGGACCAGGTTCACGGTGATCTCATCCCGGTGAGGATCGGCACAGGTGCCGAGTTCAGTGACCGTCTTCCCGTTCACCTGGACGCGTCCGTCGAGGATGATCTGCTCGCAGGCCCGGCGGCTGGCGATGCCGGCGGCGGCGAGGATTTTCTGGAGGCGATCCTGCCCTGGGCCCCCAGGGCGTGGCCCGGTTTTCCGAGGTGCCAAATTCGCGGTGGGCCTGGGTTTGGCGGCGGCGGCCGTCGAGGGCCGGGTGAAAGTTCGGTAGGCGGGACGGTCCGAAGGGCGGCGGGGCGACCGGTCTTCTGAACGGGCCACCGGGCGGCGCGCAGGACGCTCGTCGGATGACGCAGCCGTGCGGCGAACAGGCCGGTCCTCGGCATGGGCAGCCGGGCGGCGAACGGGCCGGTCTTCGGAATTGGCCGAGGGCCGACGGACAGGCCGGTCTTCGGCATGGGCTGCGGGACGGCGAACAGGCCGGTCTTCGGAATGGGCCGCGGGCCGACGGACAGGCCGGTCTTCGGCATGGGCTGCGGGACGGCGAACAGGCCGGTCTTCGGCATGGGCCGCGGGACGGCGAACGGGGCTGTTCTCGGTACGGGCCGTTGGCCGGGCGGTCGGTCGACTCTTGGCGGTTCTCTTGGATTTGGGCGCGGTTCCAGGCCCCTTGGGGGTGAACTTTCTCATGGCGGCTCCTTCGGCGTCTCCCGACGCGGACCCACCAGTCTATCAGGCGGCCTGGATTCGCGTGGCCCGCATGAAGTAGTGGATGCCCGAAGCCAGCACCAGGGCGGCCACCAGCCAGTACATC
>JANXYT010000125.1 GCA_025355915.1 Holophagaceae bacterium | reverse complement strand
GTAGCATCCCCCCAGAGAATCACGCCCACAGCGGCCCGGTGGGGGTCCTCGGGGATGCGGGCGCTGAGCTTGTGCGGGTTGGGCCCGAGTTGCGGAAGGCGCAAGCTTTCGGCGATGCGCGACCAGGGCATCGGCGGCGCGTCGTCGGGGGGGCGCCAGGAAGGAGTCATTTCACCTTCCCGAACACCGACCCCTTCACGCGCTCGACGGTGTAGACCCCGCGGATGCGGCGCAGGCTCGCCATCAGTTCCACGAGGTGGGTCCGGTCGCGGGCCCTCAGTGCGATATGAAAGAGGCCCGAGCCCTCTTCGGTGGCCGATCCGTGGAAGCGCTGCACGTTGATGCCCACGCGCTGAATGCCTTCGGAGATGGCCGCCACCATGCCCGGGCGGTCCTCGGTGGTGAGGGCGATCTCGGTATCGTACAGCTCGGTGCCATGCTTGCCCCAGGCCACGTTCACGCGCCGCTCGGGGTGCAGGGTGGCGGTGTTGAGCTGGGGGCAGTCCGCGCGGTGGATGGCCGTGCCCCGGGTGCGGGTGATGTAGCCCACCACTTCGTCGCCCCAGATGGGCTTGCAGCACGCCGCCAGGGCGTACAGGATGCCCGTGGTATCGCCCACCACCACTGAATCCAGAAGGTTCGAGGTGTTCTCTTTGGGCCGGGCGCGCTCGGGCTCGGGCACCAGGGGCTCGATAAGTTTGTGCACCGTGATGCGACCGAAGCCCAGGGCCGCGTAGGCGGCCTCCCAGTTCACGAGCTTCAGTTCGGTCAACCGGGCTTCGAGCTTGGCGTGGGATTCGGGATCATCCAGGCGCACGCCCATGTGGCGGGCCTCCCGCTCCAGCCGCTCGCGGCCCTGGGTGACGGCTTGGGCCCGCTCCTCCTCCCGGATGAAGGCCTGGATGCGGCTCTTGGCGCCGGCGGACTTCACGAAGCCGAGCCAGTCGCGGCTGGGCTTGTGGTCGGGGCGCGTGAGGATTTCCACGCGATCGCCGGTCTGGAGTGTGTGTTTGAGCGGCACGATGCGGCCGTTCACCTTGGCGCCCACGCAGCGGTGGCCCACCTGAGTGTGGATGGCGTAGGCGAAATCCACCGGTGTGCTGTTCTCCACGAGGCTGCGCAAGTCGCCCTTGGGCGTGAAGACCTGGATGCGATTGAAGATCAGCTCGCCGCGGAGGTTGGCCACCAGCTCGCGGCTGTCCTGGGCATCTTGGTGCAACTCCACCATCCGGCGGAGGAAGGAGGCCTGGTTGATCTCGGACCGGTTGGCAATGCGGCCATCCTTGTAGGTCCAGTGGCTGGCGATGCCGGCCTCAGCATGCAGGTGCATTTCTTCCGTGCGGATCTGAACCTCGAAGAGGTCGCCCGAGCCCATCAGCACGGTGGTGTGGATGCTCTGGTAGCCATTTTCCTTGGGCAGGCTGATGTAGTCCTTGAACTTGCCGGGCACGGGCCTGAACAGGCCATGCACGAGGCCCAGGGCCGTATAGCAGCTGGCCCGGTCGGGGCAGATGATGCGGTAGGCCAGCCAGTCGTGGATGTCCTCGAAGCCCTTGGCCTGGGCGCCCATCTTCCTCCAGATGCCATAGAGGTGCTTGATGCGGCCATAGACCTGGGCGGAGATCCCCTGCTGGCGGAGGATGGCCAGCAGGGCTCCGTGGATTTCCTGAATGGTGGCTGACAGTTTGGACCGCTTGTGCTCCACCGCTTCGAACAGCTTGGCGTATTGTTCGGGCTCCAACTGGCGGAAGGCCAGATCCTCCAGTTCGAGGCGGACCACGCCCATGCCCAGGCGATTGGCCAGCGGGGCGAAAAGTTCCAGGGTCTCCCGCGAGATCCGGCGGCGCTTCTCCTCTTCCATCACGCCTAGGGTCTTCATGTTATGCAGGCGATCCGCCAACTTCACCAGCAGCACCCGCACGTCCTTGCCCATGGCCACCAGCAGCTTGCGGACGTTCTCGGCATTGAGCAGGTGCCGGTCGGTGAAGGCCAGCTTGCTCATTTTGGTGAGCCCGTCCACGATCTCGGCGATCTCCTCCCCGAACTGGGCCTTCACCTGGGGCTGGGTCATCAGCGTGTCTTCCACCACATCGTGCAGCATCCCGCAGGCCACACTCACGGCATCCAGCCGCCAGTCCGCCAGGCTCTGGGCCACGGCCAAGGGGTGGAAGAAATAGAGTTCACCGCTCTTGCGGAGCTGGAGGGCGTGCATGTCCCGGCCCACGGTGAAGGCCCGGTGCAGCAGGGCGATGTCGCCGTTGGGATGGTGCCGGAGGAAGGCCGCTTTCACGCGATCGAAGGCCCCTTCGAGCGTCAGACTGGCTTCGTCGCCACAAGCAGTAGCATCCCCCTCACGGAGGACAGTTGCCGGGGCTTTCCCAGACACAGCCATGGTTGAGTGTCGCGCAGCCGCTAGTTGGATGCCAGACGGAAGTGTGGGAAACAGAGAAGAAGGACTTTGATTGAAACCGCAGATGACGCAGATGGCGCAGATGGCGCAGATAGAGCATTCATGTCCGAGAGGCCTGCTGGACCCACCTCTGCTATTTCATCTGCGGACATCTGTGACATCTGCGGTTCCTTGCATTTCCTGCTTTCCCTTCACTGATTCACACTGGAAGGATGCCGCGCCGCTCCGCACCCCACGAAGGTCCCAGCTACAAGGGCTGGACCCGCCCAGGCCCCGTGCCGCCGGGCGGGGTGGACCTGGAACCCGGGGAAACCCTGGACGGTCTTTGCGGGCGCTGGCGTATCTTCCAGCTCGAGAAAGGGAACCGCTTCAGCGTGGATGATCTGGTGACGGCCTGGTACGGCACTACCTGGTGCCCCCGGGCCGACCGCATCGCGGACCTGGGCTCGGGCATCGGCAGCGTGGCGCTCCTGGCCGCCTGGCGCTGCCCCGGGGCGGTGGTGCACACGGTGGAGGCCCAGGAACAGAGCCTGCGCCTGGCCCGCAAGAGCATCCGCACCAACGGCCAGGAGGGGCGCGTCTTCCCCCGCCTGGGCGACCTCCGTGACCCCGATCTCTTTGGGGCTGAGGCACCGTTCGACTTGGTACTTGGCACGCCCCCCTACTGGCCCGAGGGCCACCGTCTGCCCGCGACCCACTCGCAGTCCGTGCCTGCGCGGCTCGAGGTGCGCGGCAGCATCACCGACTACGCCCAGGTCGCCGCCCGCCTGCTGGCCCCCGGCGGGATCTTCGCCTGTGTCTTTCCCAACGACCAGCGGGAACGCGCCCTGACGGCGCTGAGTGACGCCGGTCTGCTCTGCCTCCACCGCCGCGAGATCGTCTTTAAAGACGGCGAGCCCTATGGCCTTGATGTCTTCGCCGCCATCCGCCGCCAGGACCTGCCCGAGGATTTCGAGTTCCGCGCCCAGTGCCCCGAGGTCGAGGCCCCCATCCTTATCCGCCGCGCCGACGGCAGCGTGGACCCGGGGATTGCCCTGGTCAGGCTCGCCGTGGGGTTTCCGCCGGGGCTCTAGGGCCTATCGTCCCAAACTGGGGAGGCCCGGGTTCCCATCCGATAAGCCCTCCGAGGGCTGAACCATGGATCGAGGGAGTTTCCTAGGGGTGTTGCTGGGGTTCACGCTGCTGGCGGTGGCCATCGGCCTGGGGCCGAATCCGCGAATCTTTTTCAATCCGGCCGGCCTGACCGTGGTGGTGGGGGGGGTGATCGCGGCGACGCTGATCCGGTTTCCTCTGGAGCATGTGAGCTACGCGTTCTCGATCGCCTCGCGGGCTTTCTTCACCCGGCCGCCGGAGACCCAGGCCCTGGTGAGCCAGGTCGTGGGCCTGTCCCAGCGCGCGCGACGCGAGGGCTTGCTGAACATGGAAAAGGCCATGGACGTGGAGGGTTTCCTCGCCAAGGGCCTGCGGATGGTGGTGGACCAGTCGGAGCGCGACCACATCCAGTCGGTGTTGGCCCAGGAACTGCGGGCCACCCAGGACCGGCACCATCAGGGCCAGGAGATCTTCCGCTTCATCGCCCTGAGTGCGCCTTCTTTCGGCATGGTGGGCACGCTCATCGGCATGGTGCAGCTCTTCGCCAGCATCAAGGATCCCTCGAACATCGGCGGAGCCATGGCCCTGTCCCTGCTGTCCACGCTCTACGGAGCGGTCATCGCCTACCTGCTGGCCATTCCCATCGCCGGGAAACTGGAACTGCGCAGCAAGGAAGAACTGCAGCTCAAGCAGATCATGATGGAGGGGGTGCTCGGCATCGAGGCGGAAATGAACCCTTCGGCGCTGGAGGCCCAACTCAACGCCTTCCTGGCTCCCAGGGAGCGGGGCACGGACCGGCGGTCCCGTGGGTAACCAGGCCCCGTTCCGCTTTGCCCGCCGCAAGTCGGATCTGGAAGCGCTCTGGCTGATGACTTTCGCGGACCTCATGGTGCAGCTGATGGCCTTTTTCGCCCTGCTGTATTCGTTTTCCGTGGCGGACCAGACCAAACTGCAGCAGGCGGTCACGTCCATCCAGAAGGCCCTTGGTGTCCAGCCCCAGCTCGCCCCACCCACGGCCGGGGACGGCATTTTGCCAGGCTCTACAGGCCTGGATCCCGCCAAGGCTGAAGATCTTGAAAAGCTGCTCAGCGCGGCCCAGGTCAGCGAGGGGAAGGATGTGGGATCGCGGTTGCGGTTCGTGAGTTTCCGGGGCGCGCTGCTCTTCCAGGAGGGCAGCGCCGTCCTCACGCCGGGTAGCGATGTACTGCTGGTCCGATTGTCCACGCTCGCCACCAGATACGCGGGGTTCACCCTGGTGTGCGAAGGCCATGCCGCGCCGGGAGAGCGGGGCCGGAACGGTGGCGATGCCCTGGAACTGAGCTCCCAGCGAGCCCTGGCTGCCCAGCGGTACCTGGCGGCCCTGGGCCTCCCACCCACGCGGCTGGCCTCCGAAGCCCGCGGCGATAGCCAGCCTGAAGACGACGGCAGCACACCCGAAGGTCGCGCCCTCCAGCGCCGCGTGATGTTCCGGTTTCAGCGGGTGGCAGAGCGCTGAATTCCGACGGGTTCTTGGTGGCTAAGGCCCCGGGATTTCCGCATAGGTGCGAACCACCACGGAAGCCGGTACCCATTTCGTGGGCCGTGAAGTAGGGTTTCTCCCCATTGGCCGGGTCCGGGCCCCGGGGGACACTTGCGCATGTTGCATCCACTCCGGCTATTCCCCTCGAATGTCGAGGCCAACCTAATCGGTGCCCGGTGCGCGGAGTGCCTGCACCTCGTTGACCTGGTGGAAGGCCTTTGTCTAGCCTTCCCTGAAGGGATACCCAAGGACCTGATGCAGGACCGCATCCTCCATGATCAGCCCTACCCGGGGGATCACGGCATTCGCTACGAGCGGGCTCCTGAGAGCCAATTGAGGCCACAATGACGGTGGTTGAGTGGGATCCGCGCTTGGAGACGGGGATCGATGTGATCGATGCCCAGCACCGCAGGCTGTTCGAGGCCATCAACGACCTGGCCGATTCGTTTAAGTCCGGTCAGGCCTTGGAAAAATCCCGGGATAGTCTGGCCTTTCTCGCCCAGTACAGCGTGGAGCATTTCCAGACCGAAGAACGGTTCATGAGGTCCATGAACTACCCGGATCTCGCCTCCCATCGGGTGGAGCATGTCCGGCTAGTCTCGAAACTCCAGACCCTCCAGGTGAAACAGGACAAGGGGTATCTCGTGACAGCGGACGTGGCCATGTTCGTGGCCGATTGGCTCAGCCACCACATCCAGGAGGCGGATATGGGCTATGTCCGGTTCACGAAGGCGATCGGGAAGCGCTGATCCGCAGGCTGGATCCGTGCAGAGGGTCAAGGTCTATTGGAAGCGCAGGTCGGACTGCGCCAGCGCATAGGCAAAGGTGGCCAGCGCCGCCGCATTATGGGCCAGGTCATCCTTCTCGATTTTCTCGAAGGTATCGGCGTGGGTGTGGTGGATGTCGAAGTAGTGGGTGGCGGCGTGCTCCATGCCAATGCCGGGCACGCCCTCGCCCACCATCGGGCTCACATCTGCGCCGGAGCCACCCAGGCGAAAGGTCACGCCAAAGGGCTCCAGCACCGCTCCCAGGCTTTTCAGCGAGGCCAGCGCGGCAGCCTTGGCCTCCGGGGTGGCCTTGTGCAGATCCAGGCTGAATCCCTTCACCCGCTCGCTGCCGGAATCGGATTCCACCGCGGCGATGATGTCCTTGAACTCGGCGCGGTGGGCCTCGCGGTAGGCCTTGCCGCCGCGCAGGCCGTTCTCCTCGTTGGTCCACAGCACCACGCGGATGGTGCGGCGGGGCTTGAGGCCCAGGCCCTGGATCAGGCGCGCGGCCTCCATGACGACGACCGTTCCCGCGCCATCGTCCTGGGCGCCCTGGCCCACATCCCAGCTGTCCAGGTGGCCGCTGAGGATGATGACCTCCTCGGGCTTCTCCGAGCCGCGGATCTCAGCCACCACGTTGGCCGAGGGCACATCCGGCAGGGTCTGCGCGCCCATCTCCAGCCTCATCTGGATGCGCTCGCCGCGCTGCTGCATGCGCCGCAGCTGGGTGGAGGCCTCGATGGTCACGGCTGCGGTGGGGATCTTCGGAAAGGCGGGGTCGTAGTCCATGGCGCCGGTATGCGGGGTGTCCAGGCTTACGGGGCCCACGGACCGCACCAGGGCTGCCACGGCCCCATATTTCGCCGCCTTCGCGGCCCCGTCATGCCGGTAGACCACCGTGTGGCCGTAGCCCTTGAAGGGCACGTCAAAGAGGACGATCTTCCCTTTCACGGCCGTTCCCAGCTGGTCCAGTTCATCGAAGGAGCCCACCACCACCACGTCTGCCATGAGCCCGCCCCCGGGCGTGCCCACGCTGCCACCGAGGCCCAGGATGTGCAGCCGGTGCGGGGCGGGCAGGATCAGTTCAGCGGCTTCCCGGCCGCGCACCCAGTGGGGCACCATGACAGGCTCGGCGTGGACATTGACGAGACCCGCGGCCTTCAGGCGGGACTGGGCCCAGGCGATGGCGACGTCCAGCTGAGGCGAACCCGACAATCGGTGTCCAATGCGGTCGCAAAGCCAGGCGAGATCCCCGTATGCGCCATGAGTGCGGAAGGCCTCGGTGCGGAGCCGCTCGGACGAGGCCCGAAGGTCCTTGGACGAGGGCTGGGCCCCGAGGGACACGACCAGAAGACACAGGAGGAGGCAGCGGACAGGGTTCATGCCTCATCTTAATTGGTATAAACCATTCGTCACGGTTTTTTTGCCAGGACCTCGATCTTCGTTCTCACGGCATCCATCAGGCCGTTGGGAATGGGCATGCTGAGGTGGTACTGCTGGATCATCCCGCGGAAAGGATCACCGTCGATTCAGGGTTATGCGCACCCGCATACGCCCACGGGCGTCGGTTTCCAGAACTTCCCAGGAGAGCGGCCCGCTGCGGCCCTTGGGATTTTCGCCGGGGCCCAGGTTGAAGGCGGCGTCGTCGAGTTCCCACATGCGGCAGGGGAAGCGGGGCTTGGGTGGCTCGGGACTGCCCGGATGGGCGTCGACCACGCGAACGGGGCCTTGGGGCTCGCCGTAGCTCAACAGGCTGGGATCGATGCGGGCCACCACGAGACCTTGATGCCCGGGCCCGAAGCGGCCGCCGATCCGGCCTCGCTCGAAGCCCCAAGGCCGGCGCACCTCCAGGCTGAAGAAGCGGCCGCTTTTCCGCGGATCGGGCAGGGTGATCCACTGGGGATCCCCGCCGGGGGCCCGCGAGGCCGGTGCGATCCACCCCTCCCAGGTCCGCCCCTGCGCAGAGCGACGGGAGATGGTGTTCCGGAAATGACCCCGGTACCAAAGCTCGGAACGCACCCAGGCCAGCGGGTGCGAGGGACTGTAACCCGTGTCCTCCACCCAGGGGCCTTCCTCAGGGTGGGAGCGGTCCCAGCCCCGGTACTGGCCCGCATCCATGAGGTCCCAGATGCCCGCGGTATAGGGGTCGTCGCAGCCCACGTACAGGTCGTCCACCCGGTGTTCGCCCATGGCGTGGAAGGCCTCGTGGACGATGTTGCCGAGGGGTACCTGCTCGGTCATGAAGAGCAGCGGCCAGCGTTTGGACTGGTTCCAGGGCAGGGGCAGGAGCAGGCTCACGGCCTTGAGGTGGGCCTCGTCGGCGGTCAGGGACTGGGGGGCGCCGGGGGTGATGATCCAGAGGTGGTCCGGCTTGCCATCCGGTTTCGACGCGCCGGTACGGTTGTCCACCCGGTCGCAATCCCCCCAGGTTTCGCCGTTCAGCCGCTCCAGCACCCAGCAAGCCATGGCTTCCTTCTGGTCGTCGTGACGCGGCGCGGGGTGATCCGCGCTCCGCCACTTAAGGAACCGTCCCTCCACGAGTGAAAGGGCGCCCTTGCTCACTTCGTAGAGGTAGTTGGCGGCGCTGGCCACGCCCGGTCGCCGCGAAAAGATCAACTCCCGCAGGGCGCCGTCCGGCAGCTTCGAGGTCTCGTCAATGAAGTCGAGCCGCACCAGGAACACGAATTCCTTCCGGAAGCCCGGCTCGGGACGCAGGGCAATCTCGCGGGACCATTCCGCCGCGGGCACCAGGTCGCGGGACCAGCCATCCTTCTCGACGGCGAGCACCGTGTCATCGGCGTCCACATCGATGCGAAACCGGCCTTCGGCATCCGTCATCGCGACCGGCGGATCGCCGGCCGGGGACACGCGAGGCAGACGGTCGGGGTAGATCCTGACCCCGGGGAGGCCGCGGTGGCCGTCGGTGACGCGCCCCGCCAGCGGGGCCGCGAGCAGGTTGATCGCCAGCAGGCCGAGGCTGACCGCCCGGATCATGCCTGGACGAGCTTCTGCAGGTGGGCCAGCTTGGTGAGGAGGGCGACGCGGCGGCGGGTTTCCGGGGCGACCAGGGGCTTTTCGAGGGCATCGGCCAGGGGCTCCTGGAACCGGGACCAGGTTTCCAATTCCCCGGGGCTGTGCAGCAACAGAATGGGCATGTCCTTCAAATCATCGGATTGATGGATGGCCATGGCCAGGGTCTGCGCGCTGCCTTCCATCAGTTCGGTGTCCAGCACCAGAACATCCGGCCGGTGCGCCAGAATCTGGGCCCGGGCCTGGCCTTCTCCCTGGGCCTCGAGGAAGGTTGCCTGGCCCTTGCCGTAGTGATTCTGAACCTGGGAGCGGACGAGGGAACTGGCGGACACGATGAGCACTTTGGGGCGGGCGGGGGCGAGGGTGCCCGCCCGCAGCGAAAGGGCCCGGATCCGCAGATGGGTCTGCACCCGCACCTGGAAGAGCAGGGTATTGGCGGGCTTGCGGAGGAAATCATCGGCGCCCGCCGAGTAGCTCCGGTCTTTGGCGTCGCGGCTCAGGGCCGTGAGCACGATGATGGGGACACCCGCCGTGAGCGGATCGGCCTTGATCATTTCGCAGGCTTTGAAGCCATCCATGGAGGGCATCACTGCGTCCATGATGACCAGGTCGGGAACCGATTCTTTCATCCGGTCCAGGGCCTCCTGGCCATTGGCTGCGGCGACGAGCCGATGGCCCAGCGGTTGCAGTTGCGCCTCGATCTGGCGTCGCTGAAGGGCATTGTCCTCCACCATCAGGATGGTCATGGGGGACGTGAACTGGGACAAGCGGGCTCCTTGCTCTCGAACCTCGAGGGTAAGGGGCCTATCGGTTTGGATCAACCCCAGGATGAAGATGGACCCTGGTAAAACTCCGCAGACATCGGCACTTTCCAACGGTACAATGGCGGGTTCGAGGTTACTCAGTGTCTGATCCCGCCCTCATCCGCAATTTTTCCATCGTGGCCCACATCGACCACGGGAAGTCGACGTTGGCGGATCGCCTGCTGGAACTGACCAAAACCGTGGCAGGACGGGATATGCAAGCCCAGATCCTGGACGATATGGACCTGGAACGGGAGCGGGGCATCACCATCAAGGCCCATGCCGTGACACTGAAGTACCTGGCCCTGGATGGGAAAACCTACACCCTGAACCTCATCGACACCCCTGGGCACGTGGATTTCACCTATGAAGTGAGTCGCAGTCTCGCGGCCTGCGAAGGCGCCATTCTGGTGGTGGATTCCACCCAGGGCGTGGAGGCCCAGACCCTGGCCAACGCCTACCTGGCCCTGGAGAATGGCCTGGAAGTCTTTCCGGTCCTCAACAAGACGGACCTGCCCAGTTCGGATCCGGAGCGCGTGCTGGACCAGATCGATAAAGTGATCGGACTGGTGGACACGGCCCACGCGGTGAACGTGAGCGCCAAGACCGGCGAGAACTGCGACCAGGTGTTGGAACAGATCGTGAAGTGCATCCCGGCCCCCCAAGGCGACCCAAAGGCGCCGCTGCAGGCCCTGGTCTTCGATTGCTACTACGATGCCTACCGGGGGGTGGTGAACCTCATCCGAGTGATGAACGGAACGTTGAAAGTCGGCGATCAGATCCGTTTCATGTCGACGGGGAGCGAACACCGGGTGGATGAGATCGGCATCTTCGATCCGAAGATGGACAAGCAGGAAGCCCTGTCCGTGGGCGAAGTGGGCTACCTGGTGGCCAACATCCGGCTGCTGGTGGATGTGAAGGTCGGCGACACGGTGACCCACGCCGTGACCCTGACGACCAAACCCGCCACCGAAATGTTGAAGGGTTTCAAGGAGATCCAGCCGGTCGTCTTCGCGGGGATCTTCCCCACCTCCAGTGACGACTACGAAAACTTGCGCAACGCCATGGACAAGCTGCGGCTCAGCGACAGCA
>JANXYT010000101.1 GCA_025355915.1 Holophagaceae bacterium | reverse complement strand
CCCTTCACCACCTTGGTGACGCGGCCCACATAGATGACCTGGTCCTTGAATTCCCCGCCTTCGGCGTTGCGGGATTCCTTGTTGTCTCTGAGCTCTGCAGTCGCCATGGTCATCCCCTAGAACTGGAGCCCGGCTTCGCGGGCGCTGTCAGCCAGCGCTTTGACGCGGCCGTGGTAAAGGTAGCCGTTCCGGTCGAACACCACCGTGGTGATGCCCTTCTCCTTCAGGCGGGCTGCGATGCTTGCACCGACTGCCTTGGCGGCTTCGATGTTGGCGCCGTTCTTCAGTGAGCCACGGAGATCCTTTTCCAGGCTGCTGGCTGCAGCAAGCGTGATGCCCTTGGTGTCGTCCACCGCCTGCACATAGATGCGCTTGAGGCTCTTGTAGATGGTGAGGCGGGGCCGCTCGGGGGTCCCGCTCATGCGGCCGCGGATGCGGGCCTTGGTTTTTTCGCGTCGGAGGGTGAGATCAATCGCCATGGGTTCCCCTTACTTCCCGGTCTTGCCGGCCTTGCGGCGGATGACTTCGCCGGTGTACATGACACCCTTGCCCTTGTACGGCTCGGGCTTGCGGAATTTCCGGATGTCGGCGGCGACCTGACCCACCAGCTGCCGGTCAATGCCGGTCACGACGATGTGGGTGGTCTTCTCGACGGCCATCGTGATTCCCACGGGGGCTTCGTAGTTGATGGGGTGGCTGTAGCCCAGCTCTAGGCGGAGCTTGGCGCCATCCATGGCGGCCTTGTAGCCCACGCCGACGATGTCGAGTTCCTTTTTCCAGCCTTCGGTCACGCCGGTGACAGCGTTGCCGATGAGGGCGCGGGCCAGGCCGTGGAAGGCACGGGTCTGGGGCTCGTCATTGATGCGGGTGAGATTGACGGAGTCGGCCTGGATGTCGAGCGAGATCCCGGTGGGGATCGGGCAGCTAAGCTTGCCCTTGGCGCCCTCGACGACGGCCTCGGACCCGGTGACTGTGACCACTACGCCCTTGGGCAGCGTCACGGGCTTCTTTCCGATTCGAGACATGGGTGATTCCTTAGATGAGGGCGGAAGTTCCGCCCATTTCAGGATGGGTTACCAGACGTGGGCGAGGACTTCGCCGCCGACGTTCTGCTTCTTGGCGTCTTTGCCCGTCAGGAGACCTTTCGGGGTGGACAGGATGGCGATGCCGAGGCCTCCGTGGACGTCCGTAATATCCTGCGCACCGGTGTAGATGCGAAGGCCGGGGCGGGACACGCGGCGCAGGCCGTGAATGACGTTTTCCTTATCCTTCACATATTTCAGATTGAGGATGAGGAACGTGCGGCCCTCGTGCTCCACCTGCTTGAAGGAGTGGATGTAGCCCTCCTGCTTCAAGATGCCGCAGAGACCGGCCTTGATCTTGGAGGCAGGCACCACCACAGCATCGTGACCGGCCATGATGCCGTTGCGGATGCGGGTGAGATAATCAGCGATGGGATCGGTATTCATGGTCCCCTCTCCTTACCAGCTGGACTTCTGGACGCCCGGCAGATCGCCCTGGAGGGCGAACTTACGGAAGCACAGACGGCAGAGTTCAAACTTGCGCATATAGCCTCGGGGCCGGCCGCAGCACTTGCAACGATTGCGGTGCTGGGTCGAGAACTTCGGCTTGCGCGAATCCTTGACGATTTTGGAAATCTTGGCCATCGGTATGATCTCCTTGGCTACTTGCGGAAGGGCATACCGAGGTGAGCCAAGAGGGCCCGCGCTTCGGCATCGTTGGCGGCGGTGGTCACGAACGTGATGTTCATGCCCTTCATCTTGTCCACCTTGGAGTAGTCGATCTCCTGGAAGATCAACTGATCCTTGAGGCCCAGGGTGTAGTTGCCGCGGCCGTCGAAGGACTTGGTGGGAACGCCGCGGAAGTCGCGGACACGGGGAAGGGACAGGGTCACGAGACGGTCAAAGAATTCCCACATGCGAGACCCGCGCAGGGTCACCATGCACGCGATGGGCATGCCGGCGCGCAGCTTGAACTGGGCGACGCTCTTCTTGGCCTTGCGGACGATGGCCTTCTGGCCCGTGATGGCGGTCAGTTCGTCGACGGCCACATCCAGGACCTTGATGTTCTGGATGGCATCGCCAACGCCCATGTTGATGACAATCTTCTGCAGGCGGGGCACCTGCATGGCGGAGGAGAAAGCGAATTCCTCCGTCAACTTCGACACCACCTCCTGGTGGTAGCGAACCTTAACGCGGGGCTCCGCGTGGCCTTGCGTGGCAGTCATGGATTCCTCCATTTCCGAAGGGCGGCAATGCCCCAGGGGTTCGGGAGAGCGAGGGGGCTTGGGACGGCGGTCCGGCCCGTTTCCCCCCAACCTCAGTTGTCATGGCGCGGATGCGCCGTGGATCTCCATCCCGCGCACGGGACAGAACGACCATCATCACACAGGAACGGCAAAGATGGAAGTGGTAAAGCTCAAGGAGGCTTGGCGTCCGCAGGGCGTGGGGGTCCCGGGTGGGTGGGGCAGGACTCCCGCAGAACGCAGCACAGTAAGCGAGGAGCGGGCTCAGCCCGATCCGAGCGTGGGGGTCCGGGGTGTGCGCACAGCGCGGGACCCCCGGAGAACATCAAATACGCTTGCGGGAGCCCTTGCCGGTCTTGGGGTCAAGGAACATGACATTGGAAGCGTGAATGGGGGCCTCCTTCTCCAGGATGCCGCCGCCCTCACCGGACTGGGGGTCCGGCTTGGTGGCCTTCTTGATCATGTTGAGGCCCGCCACGACCACACGGTTGGTGGTGGGGCTGACCTTGGTGATGGTCCCGGTCTTGCCCTTTTCCTTGCCGGCAATGATGAGGACCTGGTCACCCTTCTTGAGCTTCATCTTGGTCACGGTTTCCATCACAGCACCTCCGGGGCGAGGGAGACGATCTTCATGTACTTCCGCTCGCGCAGTTCCCGGGCCACGGGGCCGAAAACACGGGTTCCGACGGGCTCGCCATCCTTCTTGATGATGACGGCGGCGTTCTCGTCGAAGCGGATGTACGAACCGTCCTTGCGGCGGAAGGCCTTGCGCTGGCGGACGATGACGGCCTGGACAACGGCCTTCTTCTTGACAGTGCCGCCGGGGATCGCTTCCTTGACGGAGGCGGTGATGACGTCACCGATCTGGGCGATCCGGCCCACACCCCCGCCCAGGGGCAGGATGCAGCAGATCTTTTTCGCGCCCGAATTGTCAGCGACGATGAGCATGGTTCCCATCTGAATCATGTGAGCTCCTTACTCGCCGGCCTTCTGGACGATCTCAAGGACCATCCAGCGCTTGCGCTTGGAAAGGGGGCGGGTCTCCACGATCTTGACCAGGTCGCCGATGGAACAGGCGTTGGTCTCATCGTGGGCCATAAATTTGGCAGTCTGCTTGACCGTACGGTGGTAGAGCGGGTGCTGGAACTTGCGCTCCACCTTCACCACCACCGTCTTGTCGGCCTTGTTGGAGACCACCACGCCGTTACGAGTCATCTTGGTTTCGAGGCTCATGGGATCTCCTAGGCCAGCTTCGTGGTCAGCTTCGTGGCCAGGGCGGTCTTGACCCGGGCGAGTTCACGGCGAGTCTTGCGGACCTCGGCGGTGTTCTCGACCTGGCCCACGGCGTGCTGGAAGCGCAGGGTAAAACGCTTGGCAGCCAGTTCGGTCTCCAACTGCGCCAATTCCTCAACGCTTTTGCCGGTCAACTCGGAAAAGGGGTTCTTCTTGGTCATGGCTCTCACTCCTCCGGCGGCGTGCGACTGACGAATATGGACGCCACGGACAACTTCATCTGGGCCAGGCGCAGGGCCTCCCGTGCGGTTTCTTCGGTCACACCTTCCATCTCGAAGAGGATGCGTCCGGGGCGAATCACCGCTACCCAGCCATCCGGAGCCCCCTTGCCGGAACCCATGCGGGTTTCCGCGGGCTTCGAGGTGGTGGGCCGATCGGGGAAGATGCGGATCCAGATCTTGCCACCGCGCTTGACGTGGCGAGTCATGGCGATACGGGCGGCTTCGATCTCACGGTTGGTGAGCCAGCAGTGTTCCATCGCCTTGAGGCCGAAATCGCCAAAGGCGAGGTCGTTGCCACGGGTGGCGACGCCGCGGGTGCGGCCTTTCTGGACTTTACGGTTTTTGACCTTCTTGGGCATCAACATGGAATCACCTCAGCGCTTCACGGTCTCGGCAACCTGGTCGCCCAGATTCACCCAAACCTTGATGCCGATGATCCCGTAGGTCGTGTGGGCCTCGGCAAAACCGTAGTCAACGCCCACGCGGATGGTCTGCAGGGGCATCTGGCCGGAGAGGTAGTCCTCGGTCCGGGCGATTTCCGCGCCATTCAGGCGGCCGGAAACCTTGATCTTGAATCCCTTGGCGCCAAAGCGGATCGCGGCCTCTTCGGCCTTGCGCATGGCGCGGCGGAAGGCGATGCGGCGCTCAAGCTGCTGAGCAACGCCCTCGGCCACGAGCTGGGCATCGACCTCGGGCTTCTTGATCTCCTGGATATCCACGGAGACCGGGCGCTTCAGACGTTTCTGAAGGTCTTCGCGCAGCTTGTCGATCTCAGCGCCCTTGCGGCCGATGACGATGCCGGGCCGAGCGGTGTAGATGCGCACCGTGACCTTGTCCGCAGCACGCTCGATGTCAATCTTCGAGATCATGGCGTTGAGGCTGTGCAACTGCTTCTTCAGTTCGCGGCGGAGCTTGATGTCCTCATGGAGCAGCGTGGCGTAATCGCGCTTGGAGAACCACTTGCTGTGCCAGTTCTTCTGGTAGATGAGGCGGAACCCGTACGGGTGGACCTTCTGACCCATGACTACTCCTCCCCGGCCGCGGACGCGAGCTGGATGGTGATGTGGCAGGTGCGCTTCTGGACCCGGTAGGCGCGGCCCATGGGGGCGGGGCGGACGCGC
>JANXYT010000085.1 GCA_025355915.1 Holophagaceae bacterium | reverse complement strand
CCGGTGAAGGACGAGATCTTCCGCGTGGCCACGCGCTACGGACTGAAGGTGTTGCTCGTGTCCAACTCGCCGCTGCGGGTCCCGCGCAATCCGCTGTTCGAGTCCGTGGTCGTGGCCAAGGGCCAGTTCGACGGGGCGGACGATTGGATCGTGGAGCAGATCACGGCCACGGACATCGCCGTCACGGGGGACATCCCCCTGGCGGCCCGCTGCCTGGAAAAGGGGGCCCGGGCCCTGGACGCCAAGGGCCGCGTCTACTCCCCCGACTCCATCGGCGATGTCCTGGCCAGCCGCGAGCTGATGACGCACCTGCGGGCCATGGGCGAGCTGGGCGGCGGTCCCCCGCCTTTCAGCGCCCGGGACCGGTCGACCTTTCTGCAACGCCTGGATGACCTCATCCAGGCGCTGCGGCGCGCGAGACGGTAGACTGAGGCGACGGCTGGATCAGCTTTAACCTTTTTCGTGATTGGACGTGCCATGGCCCGAAAGCCCAACTACAACTTCGAGAAGCGCCAGAAGGATCTGGCCCGCATCAAGAAGAAGGAAGAAAAGCTGCAAAAGAAGGCCCTGAAGAAGGATGCCCTCGGTAATGACATCCCGGATACCGAAGAGACGGACGGGACGGACGAGACCACCGAAGAGGGTGGAGCCGGAGAACCCTGAAACCCACCCTCGGAGACGCCCATGGCCCCGAATGCTGAAGCGATGCTCCGAACCCTGCTGGCCACGCCTGTGGCGGCCCTCGGCACACTCAGGGAGGGGGCGCCCTTCGTGTCCATGGTGCCCCTGGTACCCGCGCCGGATGGTGCGGGCTTTCTCATTCATGTGAGCCGCCTGGCCCAGCACACCCGCGACCTCATGGCTGACCACCGGGTCAGCCTGCTGCTCATGGCTCCGTTGGGTGTGGACCAGGACCCTCTGGCCCTGCCTCGGCTGACCCTGCAGGGGGAGGGTGAGGAAGTCCCGGCCGGATCCGAGGCTCACGCCGCAGCGGCCGAGGTCTACCGGGCCCGGTTCCCGCAGGCGGAGATGACTCTGGGTTTGGGTGATTTCTCCTTCTTCCGGATCCGGCCCGCTTCCGGCCGCCTGGTGCTCGGCTTCGGCCGGGCTCTCAGCCTGGAGGCAGCCCAGATCCAGGCGGGCCTCGCCAGAGCGCGCTGAGGCCCCGGCCTCTCGGCCTGTCGCGAATCAAGCTCGCGGCCGGTCGGGAACCGTCCGGGCTCGAATGTTTATAAATTCCAGAATTCATTCAATCATTTGACTTATTGCTTTGGCATGGCGATGGCTCTACCTTGAGGCCGCCGCTCGCGGCCCTTCAGGAGACGCCATGTCCTTCCCCGCTTCGCAAACTCACCAGAACCTCAAGGCCGCTTTCGCCGGCGAGAGTCAGGCGAACCGCCGATATACCTGGATGGCCCAGGTCGCGGAGAAGGAAGGCCTCCCCGAAGTGGCCGCGCTCTTCAAGCACAGCGCCGATGGCGAGACGGGCCATGCCCTGAAGCATCTGATGTTTCTGGCCGCGCAGGCTGGGGATCCGGCCACGGGGATGCCCCTGGGCGATTCGTTGACCAACCTGAAATCCGCGGTGGCCGGTGAAACCTACGAATACACGGACATGTATCCCGAGTTCGCCCGCCTGGCCAAGGAAGAGGGCTATACCGAGATCGCGGCCTGGTTCGAGACCCTGGCCAAGGTGGAGCGCTTCCACGCCGGCCGCTTCCAGGACGCGCTGACCAAGCTCCAGTCCGGTGCCCCCGTCGCTGGCTTTGGCGCCCCCGACGCCGACATCGCCCAGCACATCTGAGGTGGCCGTGAATCTCGCCTTCGACCCCGCCACGGAACGCGCCCGATTTGAGGCGCGGCAGGCCTTCCTGGCCGACCAGGCCGCCCTACGCCTCGAGCTGGCCCCCGGCATCACCTTCCAGCCGGAAACAGCGGAAAGCGTCGAGGACCAGGTCATTGAAACGCTCTGGGCCGAAGGCAAGACGCCGGACACGGTGGAGGCCGGGGAGCTGGCCGAGGCCCGGGCCTCGTTCTCGGTGCTGGCGCCGCGCCGCGTGGCGGGAAGACGCAGCGTGGTGGCCACCCTGTTCCTGGGCTTCCCGGACGAGACGCGCGACGCCAGCCTGGCCGCCCTCCAGCGCTTCCCCGACCAGCTCCGGCTGGAACTGGGCGATGGCACCTTTGCCTCACCTGCCGTGGACCGCGGCGCCGCCGGGCCCGAGGATCGCCTGCCCGCGGTGCTGGCCCTGCGCTACCTGATTCCGGACGGCCGCAGCGTCGCCGCCCTCGTCTCCAACCACGCCGAAGTTCCCGGCCGCTGGCTCGCACCCGCTGCCTGGGCCTCCTGGCCTTCCTCAGGAGAGACACCATGAACCGATCCGTCATCGATCACTTGAACGCCGAACTGGCCACCGCCTTTGTGCTGGCCCTCAATGCCAAGCGCTACCACTGGACCGTCACCGGCCCGCACTTCCGCGACTACCACCTGCGTTTCGAGGATCTCTACACCGCCGCCGATGACACCGTGGACGAGCTGGCCGAGCGCATCCGCATGGTGGGAGGCGTCCCCCTTCACGCGCCCGCGCAGATCGAGGCCCAGACCAAGGCGGCCATCTCCAACCCCGCCACCCGCCTGGACCCCGAAGCCATGCTGAAGGAAGCCCTGGCCAACGAGGAGGCCACCATTTCCCTCCTGCACGAAGGCATCGAGCTGGCCACGGGCGTCGGCGATCCCGGCACCGCCGACCTGCTCACCCGCTTCATCCAGGTCCACCAGAAGGAAGCCTGGTTCCTGCGGGAGATGCTGGGGTAAAGAAGGCTGGAGACCGGAGTCTGGAGGTTGGGTCCGTCGAAACCGCCGAATCGCCTGAATTCGAGCGGCCCAAAGGAAAACACAGCTGTGGCCGCAGGCCGCAGCAGGAAGCAGTGCCTCCAGTCTCCAGCCTTCTTTTTCTAATTTCCGACTTTATTGGTAAACTACTGTTCCGCGACCCGCGTTGCCAAGGAGATGCTCATGGCCTACACCGCCAAGTCCTATGACCCGTTGAAGGGCGGCACCCTGAAAGGGCTCAGCGACGCCCAGCTGGACCAGCACTTCACCCTCTACAAGGGCTACGTCACCAAGCTGAACGAGATCGAGGAGAAGCTGGCGG
>JANXYT010000037.1 GCA_025355915.1 Holophagaceae bacterium | reverse complement strand
CGAACACATCATCGACGGCACGGTGGACCTCGTCGAGTTCATGGTGCAGGAGACCAGCGGCGTGTTCCGCAGCCTCCAGAGCGGCCGGGTCCAGCACTATGCCTTCGTGATGTTCCTCGGCTTCCTCGTCTTCGCCTTCTGGAAATTCCTCGCCTAGTCTTCCCTGCCTGGCCTTATTGGTTGGAGTCCCCATGTTCACCGCAAACACGACACTGATGCTGGTGGCGACCTTCCTGCCCGTTCTGGGCGCGCTGGTCCTGCTTCTCGTGCCCAAGGACCAGCGCCGGGTCTTCGAGATCGGTTCCCTCCTGATCATGATTGCCAGCCTGCTGCTGAGCCTGCCTTTCTGGTTCGGCTATGACCGCGCCAGCGACGCGGTCCAGTGGGCCGGTGCCTGGACCTGGATCCCGGCCCTGGGCGTGAAGTTCAGCGTGGGCATGGACGGCATCAGCCTCCTGCTCTGGCTGCTGACCACGTTCATCGGACCCATCGCCATCGCCTGTTCCTTCAAGTCCATCGGGGAGCGGCACAAGGAGTACTACGTCTGGATGCTGGTGCTTCAGACCTCCATGCTCGGCGTCTTCATCACCCAGGACATGTTCCTCTTCTACCTGTTCTGGGAAGTCATGCTGGTGCCGATGTACTTCCTCATCGCCATCTGGGGCGGCCCGCAGAAGCTCTACGCCGCCATCAAGCTCTTCCTCTACACCTTGGCGGGTTCCGTGCTGATGCTGGTGGCGCTCCTGGCCATCTACTTCCTGCAGCACCAGACCATGGGCGCCTACGACTTCTCCCTGGCCAGTTTCCAGGCCATGGCGCCCGTGATCGCACAGCAGTCCAAGACCTATCAGACCCTGATGGCCCTCGCCCTGTTCATCGGCTTTGCCATCAAAGTGCCCATGTTCCCCTTCCACACCTGGCTGCCGGACGCCCACGTCCAGGCCCCCACGGCCGGCTCCGTGATCCTGGCTGCCATCCTCCTGAAGATGGGCACCTACGGTTTCGTCCGCTTCCTGCTGCCCATCCTGCCCACGGCCACCAAGGAACTGATGCCCTGGTTCATCGGCCTGTCTCTCATCGGCATTATCTATGGCGCCCTGGTGGCCATGATCCAGAAGGACATGAAGAAGCTGGTGGCCTACTCGTCCGTGAGCCATCTTGGCCTCTGCATGCTGGGCGTCTTCGCCCTCAACCCCTACGGCATCAAGGGTGGCCTGTTCCAGATGATCAACCACGGCATCAGCACCAGTGGGCTCTTCCTCGCGGTGGGCATCGTCTACGAGCGCCGGCACACCCGCATGATCGCGGATTTCGGCGGCCTCTCGAAGTCCATGCCGGTCTACGCCACCATCTTCATGATCATGACCATGAGCAGCATCGGCCTGCCGCTGCTGAACGGGTTCATCGGCGAGGGCGTCATCCTCATGGGTGCCTTCCAGGCCTTCCCCTGGGCGGCTGTGGTGGCCACGCTGGGCATCATTCTCGGTGCCGCCTACATGCTCTGGATGTTCCAGCGCGTGATGTTTGGACCCATCTCACCGGTCAACGAGACGATGAGCGACCTGAGCGTCCGCGAAATCCTCTACTTCACCCCACTGGTCGCCGCCGCCTTCTGGATCGGTCTCTATCCCAAGCCCCTCATGGATGTGATGGACGCCCCGGTGCGCAAGCTCGTCGAGCAGGTGACCCCGGGCTTCCATGCCGCCCAGGCCCTGGCTGAGAAGCAGGCCGCTGCCGCCAGAATCGGCATGCGAGGGATGATCGCCCCCCCGGCCAGCCATGGGGCTGCTCCGGCCGGACCTGACGCCCCTGCTGCTTCCCCGGCTGAACCCGCCCACGATGTTCCTGCCCACGGCGGAGGCCACTGATGACCGGCTTTGCTCAGGGGTTGCTGGCGGCGCTCCTTCGGGACACGCACCTGATCACACCCCAACTCTTCCTCATGACCGTGGCTACGCTCATGCTTTGGCCCGGCGACCTGTTCTTCAACCGGAACGAAAAACACAAGTGGGCGCCCATCACCCTGGTGATCCTGGCCGTGACCGCGGTCCTGGTGACCCGGGTCCCCGATGGCGAGGGCTTCTCCCGCATGTTCCGCATGGACGGGCTCACCCGGGGCTTCCAGATGCTCTGCGTGCTGGCCTCGGCCGGCACGGTGCTCCTGAGTGTGAAACTGCTCGATAGCCTCAAGGAGCAGACGGTGGAGTACTACGCCCTGATCCTGTTCTCCCTGGCCGGCATGCTCTTCCTCTGCGGCGCCTCGGACCTGATCTCGGTGTATTTCAGCATTGAGCTCATGACCATCTGCATCTACATCCTGGTGGCCTACCTGCGGGATCGTGCCACCAGCGTGGAAGCCGGCATGAAGTACTTTCTGCTGGGCGCGTTTTCCAGTGGCATCCTTGTCTATGGCATCAGCCTGGTCTACGGCGCCGCTGGTGGGGTGACCACCAACCTGGCGGACCTGAACCAGGCCCTGCCGCTCCTGCCGACCACCAGCAACCTGCTGGTCTTTTCGGGTGTATTGATGGTGCTGGTGGGCATGGCCTTCAAGGTGGCCGCGGTGCCCTTCCATATGTGGTCGCCGGACGCCTATGAAGGCGCCCCCACCCCCATCACCGCCTTCATGGCCACCGCCCCCAAGGCTGCGGCTCTGGCTGCCTTCCTGCGGGTCTTCGGCGCGGGCTTCCATGGCGTGTCCAGCGAGTGGGTGCTCCCCCTCAGCTACATCGCCGGGGCCAGCATGATTCTGGGCAACGTCGCGGCCGTGAGGCAGGAGAGCATGAAGCGCCTGCTGGCCTACTCCAGCATCGCCCATGTGGGCTACATGCTGCTGGGAGTGTTGTCGGGCGATCCCCAGGCCGGCGCCCAGGCCGTGTGGCTCTACATGCTCATCTACATCGTGATGAACACCGGCGCCTTCGCGGTGGTGATCTACTTGCAGGGCAAGGGCGAGTGCGAGCGCATCGAGGACTTCAAGGGCCTGGGCAAGAAACATCCTGTGCTGGCTTTCGCCATGATGGTCTTTCTGCTCAGCCTGGCGGGCATTCCGCCCCTGGTGGGCTTCTTCGGGAAGTTCTACCTCTTCAAATTGGCCATTGAGCAGGGCTTCGTCACCCTCACTGTCATCGCCCTGCTCACCAGTGCCGTGGGCGCCTACTACTACCTGGGCGTGGTGAGCCAGATGTACTTCAGGGAACCCGAGGGTGAAGCCGCTCCCATGGGTGCGGGCCCGGTTTTCATCGTGACCCTGGCCTGTGCCCTGGTGCTGGTGGGCACGGCCTTTGGGCCCTGGTTGCTGGACTGGGCCGGCAAGATCTTCTGGGTTTAATCTCTCCGGGGGTTCCTCGCTGCGCGAACACCCCCGGACCCCCGCGCAGAAGCCCGACGGAGCCGCGCCTCTGCTTGAGCGGGGGTGATGTTTGAAGGACTACTCCCTCAACCCGCGCAGAAGCCCGACGGAGCCGCGCCTCTGCTTGGCCCTGGGCGTACACTTGAAGGCGCGGGGCGAACCCGCCTTTTCTTTTGGGGTGGATGTGATCTTCAGGCGGGGTGATGGTGTGGACCCTGGCGAGCGGGCCCTCTGGGGCGATCTGATGTCCCTGGGCTTTACCTTTCCCCTTTGCATCGTGTTGGGCTTCTTCCTGGGCCGCTGGGTCGGGGGCTGGTTCGGCCATCCCGCACTGGGCCAGTGGGTGGGCCTCGTCTGGGGCATCACCACGGCCTTCTGGGAGCTCTACAAGGTGAACCGGCGCATGGCTCGACGCGATGATGCGGAACTGAAGCGACTCAAGGAAGGGAAGGGACCCGATGCCTGAAGGCGCGGACGAGGGTGAGGACCATCTCCGACGGGTCACCGGGGCCATGGTCGTCCTGGGGGTGCTGGGGATTCCCCTCTGGGGCTTCCTGCGCTCCTGGACCGCCGCCCTGGCCTTCGCTGTGGGCGCGTTGGCGAGCCTGGCCTTTTGGACCCTCCACCGCGTTCTGACCGCGCGGATGCTGACCCCCTCGGTGCGCCGGAGATGGCTCTACGGCTTCTTGTCCATGGGCAAACTGGCGTTGATCGCGCTGGTGCTGCGTGGGATGATGGGGAGATATCCGGCGGAGGCGCTGCCGCTGGCCATTGGGGTGCTCCTCTTCGTGGCCGGCATCCTTCTGGAAGCCGTTCGCCTGATGTTCCAGAAGCCCGAAGCCATGCCGCCCAGTTGAGGTTTGACCGAGATGGAACACCACGCATCGTTGTTTGCCCAGTGGCTCACCCAGGTCCTGGGGCTCGCCCAGCATCCCTGGCCCGGTTTTGCGCATGGGGCGGCGCTGTCCGTGCTGGAGCGCTATGACCATCTGCTGAACGCCGCCCTGGCGGCCCTGCTGGCCATGGTCCTCACCACGCTGGTGCGGAAGAACCTGACCCGTATCCCTGGCCCCCTGCAGCAGGTCTTCGAGGGTGTCGTCGGTGGGTTGAAGGACATGATCAACGACAACATCGCCCACCACGGGGAGAAGTACCTGCCCTTCATCGGGACCATGGCGCTCTTCGTTTTCTTCAATAACCTTTTTGGGCTGCTGCCTGGCCTCAGCCCCGGCACCAGCAACTGGAATGTCACCCTGGGCGCGGCCCTGGTGGTGTTCGGCTACTACAACTTCCACGGCATGAAGGAGCAGGGCGCCGGCAAGTACTGGCTGCACTTTGCTGGTCCCATCTGGTGGCTGGCTCCCCTGATGTTTCCCCTCGAGATTCTGGGGCTGATCAGCCGCATCCTCAGCCATTCCCTGCGTCTCTTCGGCAACATCGCCGGTGAACACGTGGTGGCGGGCATCTTCTTCGGCCTGATGCCGATCCTCCTGCCCATACCCATGATGTTCCTGGGCCTTTTCTTCGGTCTGATCCAGACCTTCGTGTTCACGATGCTGGCCACGATCTACCTGAGTGGGGCTGTTTCACACGAGCATTAGCGCTGTCCGGGGGTGCCCGCTGCGCGGGCAAAGGCTCCCCCGGGACCCCCCGATGCAGTCCCCAGGCAAAGCCTGGTTCCTGCATCCGCCCCTTCCGACACCACTGCCATTCATAACCGTCCCCGGGATTCCGAACCCCTGGGACACACCACCAGGAGCACCACCATGAAGAAGTTCCTCACCACCGCCTTCCTGTTCACCCTGGCGGCCGTCGCCTTTGCGCAGGGCGCTCCCGTCGTCGTCCAGAAGAGCCTCTTCGAAGGCCAGTTCGTGGCCCACCTCTCCCTCGCCATCGCCGCCGCTGGCTGCGGTCTGGCCCAGGGCAAGGCTGTGGTCGCCGCCTGCGAGGGCGTGGCGCGCAACCCCCAGGCCGCTGGCAACATCCGCACCACCATGATCATCGGCTTGGCCCTCATCGAGGCCCTCGTGATCTACGTGCTTGTGGCAGCCTTCGCCATCAAGTAGTCCCAACGCGTTCCGAGCGGGGCGTCCATGACTGGGACGCCCCGTTTTTTTATGATTCCCTTGAAGTGCCGATGTAGGTTTAGATGCTGGACACCATGAGACCCAACGACCTGTTCCCCCTGCCACCGGAGGTCACCCAGGTGATCCTGGGGGGTGGTTCGTCCATCGACCTGGATACGCTCCGAATTCATTCGCCCGGTGAGGCCTGGAACTTCGCCCTGAACTACGGCTATGACATGGGCATCCCGGTCCAGCGGGCAGCCGTCCTCCGGGTCTACGAGGATGCCATCGATTTTCTGGAGGGGGTGATGCTGGACGGCACCGATCTCCATGTCCCCTTTGAGGTGCGGGATCTCGAGGATCCCCTTGATCTGCTGGTCTGGGCTTCGGACCGCCCCAGAAACATCCGGGGCCGTTGGTCCTGCGCCATTCTCCGGGTGATGCACACGCTCTTCCACGTGGATCACAACGTGAACCTGCGATATCTCCCGGAGATCCAGGCCCAGGTCTTCGGCCGCTACGATCAGTACCTGGTCTGCGAGGGGGACCGCTGGTGCCTGCGCGGGGCCTATGAAGTGCCCCTGGTGGCCGTAGAGCGGAAGGAGAACAAGGACCGCGTGTCCATGCTCCTGAAGATGCTCCACAAGCCCGAAAACGTGGCGGAAACCATCTACGACCAGATCGGTATCCGTTTCGTCGCCGAAGACCAGCTGGGGGTGCTGATGGTCATCCGGTTCCTTCTTGATCATCACGTCCTGATGCCGACCCACATCAAACCCAGCCGGAGCCGGAATCTGATGATCGATATGGAGGCCCTGGCCGCCTGGAGCGAATCCATGCCTCCGTACTTCCGGATCCAGGATCTGGGTCCCGAGGAACGAAAGGCCCTGAGTCGAACCCTTGCCCTAAAAACCCCAAAAAAAGATCAGAACCCCTTTTCCAGCAAGGAATACTCTGCCATTCAGTTCACGGCCAGGACGCTGGTCCGCCTGCCCAGCCCCGCCACCCTGGCCCTGGAGACGCTCCAGACCCGGCTCCGGACCCTGGGTGACACCGAGTTGTCAGATCTCGTCTGCCTTCCGGAGTTGCTCCTGGAACAGGAGGAGTTTACTTTCTTCTTCGCACACGAAGTCCAAGTGATGGAACAATCAGGGTTTCAAAGCTCACGTTCAGGTCCCGCATCCCATTCGGAATACAAACAGCGCCAGCGGGACGCCGCCCGGCGAAGAGTACTTCAGGGAATCCTTCAGGAGGAACCATGTTGAACATCCAGACCCGCCAAGAAGGTACCGCTTCCGTGGTGTCCATTCAGGGCAAGGTCAATTTCGAGGTGACCGCCCAGCTGCGGGATGTGATCCGTGAGACGGTGGCCACGGCGCAGCCGAAGTTGCTGACGATCAACCTGGAGGGCGTCAGCTTCATCGATTCCTCTGGCCTCGGCCTCCTGGTGGCCGCCCGCAACAGTGTCGACAAGTCCGGTGGCAAGCTGCACCTCTGCTGCCTCCCCGCGCCGGTGAAGAAGACCTTCGACCAGACCAACCTCACCAACTACTTCTCGATCTTCGCCACGGAGCAGGACGCTCTCCGCGGCGCTTGACGCAGCGCCACTCCGGATGCCAAAGGGCACCGTCCTGGTGGTGGATGACGAAGCACCCATCCGGGATATTCTCAGCTTCTACCTGAAGCGGGCGGGCTACCAGGTCCTGTCCGCAGGGAATGGTTTGGAGGCGCTGGATGAGATGGGCCGTTCCCGGCCCGACCTGATCATCTCGGACCTGCGAATGCCGGAGATGGCGGGCGACGAGCTGTGCAAGCGCGTCAAGAGCGATCCGGCTACCCGAGATGTCTACTTCATCATCCTCTCCGCCCTGGACGGGACCGCCTCGCGCATCGGTGGCCTGTCCCTGGGTGCCGACGACATGATTCCCAAGCCCTTCCACGCCCAGGAAGTGCTCGCGAAGGTTGATTCCACCTTCCGGCTCATCGAAATGCAGAAAGAGATCAAGCGCCAGAACAAGGAACTGACGACCTTCCAGCGACAGGTTCAGGAGGAGATGGAGCTTGCGGCCGCCCTGCAGATGGGCCTGCTGCCCAAGCTTCCTGGGGAGGCTCCGGGTTCCCGCTATACCCATCGGTACCTTCCCGCAGCGGCCATCGGGGGCGACATCTACGCGATCCTGCCGCTGCCGGATGGGTGCGCCGCCGTGATGATCGCGGACGTGAGCGGCCACGGCGTGACCGCGGCGCTCATCTCCGCCATGGTGAAGACCTCCTTCGAGAATCAGGTGCGGCTTGGCGGTGAGCCGCTGGCCTGGGCCCAGGGGATGAACGAGGACCTTTACAGGTCCACACTGGCCGAGCAGTTCGCCACGGCCTGGCTCGCCAGGCTCGATCCGGTCGGCAACCGGCTAAGGTATGTGGCGGCGGGCCACTGCGCCCCTTTCCGCATCGTGGGCGGGGCGAAAGGCGGGCTCCAGCGTTCTGAAGTGTTGCAGGGGAAGGGCTTCATGCTGGGGCTGGAGGTGCAGCTCCCCTTCACGGAACATGAGGCGGAGTTCCTTCCGGACGACCGCCTAATTCTTTACACCGACGGTCTGGTCGAAGTGGAGCGCGAGGACCGCACCATGCTGGAGGAAGCAGGCCTGCGCCGGATCTGCGCAGAACTGCCCGCCGGTGCCGAGGCGGCGGCGGACGCGGTCATTGCGCAGGCCCGGGCCTTCAACCAGCCAGCACCCTTCGTAGATGACGTGACCCTGGTGATCCTGGACCGCAAAGCCTGATTTCACAAAGCTGGTCACGGAGGACGCAGAAATTCACAGAAACCGCGGAAGAAAAGCGCGGGGAAGCATCTATCCCAATCGGCCGTATTCTTCTGCGCCTTCCGCGACGCTTCCGTGTCTTCCGCGACCAGCCGTTGTTCTTTAGACCTCGGCGAGCGTGGCGGCGATGCCTGCTTCCAATGCGGTGAACGGAGCCGTGTAGCCAGCCTCCCGCAGGCTGCGGACGTCCGCCTGGGTGTAGCTCTGGTACTTGCCGATCAGTTCATCGGGGAAGGGGATGTATTCGACGCGACCCCGGCCAAGGTGGCCGATGAGGGTCTTCGCGATGTCGTTGAAGCTGCGGGCCCGGCCCGTTCCGGCGTTCACGATGGCCTTCACCAGGCCCGCCCCGCCGAAATGCAGGTTCATGGCCACGATGTCACCGACGTAGATGAAGTCACGCTGCTGCTCACCATCGCCGTAGCCGTCGCTGCCGCTGAAAAGGCGGCAGGCGCCGGTCTCCTTCAGCTGGCGCAGCAGCTGGTGCAGCACCGACATCATGCGTCCCTTGTGATCCTCCCGGGGACCGAAGACGTTGAAGTAACGCAGGCCCACCACGGGGCTCTGGATGTCGGACAGAAGGCTGCGCACGTGCTGGTCGAAGGCCAGCTTCGAGTAGCCATAGACATTCAGCGGCGCTTCGTTTTTCGGCACCGGTTCGAAGTCTGCGCTGGCCCCGTAGGTGGCCGCGCTGCTGGCGTAGACCAGGGGAATCTTCCGCGCCAGGCACCAGTGGAGCAGGGCCTTCGAGTCCCCGTAGTTGTTCTCCATCAGATAGCGCCCATCGGCTTCCATCGTGTCGGAGCAGGCGCCGTTGTGGAACACGGCCTCGGGCCGGAGATCCAGCGTCCCCGCGTCGAGCCGCGCCCGGAACTCGCGCTTGTCCATGTAGTCGGAGAGGGTGAGGTCCGCCAGGTTCCGCACTTTTTCGGACCGGGCGAGGTTGTCCACCACGAGGATGTCGCTGTGGCCACGTCGGTTCAGCTCCCGTACCAGGTTGCTGCCCACGAATCCCGCGCCACCCGTGACAATGAACATGCCCGACTCCTCGATCCCACCAGGATAACGGCTATCCGATGGTGTCCTCCGCCTCGATGACCGTCACCTTTCGCAATAGCCTGGGCGCCAGTTCCGCGACCAGGGTGGCGGTGAGAATGAGCCCCCCTCCCGCCAGCTGGATCGGGCTGAGATGCTCGCGAATACCCGGGATCCAGCCACTGATGGCCATGGCTGCCGTCCACACGGGTTCCGAGGAGAAAATGATGGCGCTTTCCGTGGCGCCGAGGCGGGCCTGGAAGGTGCTCTGGACATAAAAGGCCAGCGTGGTCGCCAGCAGGCCCATGAAGGCCAGGGCCACCCAGGTGCCGCCCATCGCCAGGGCCTGGCCCGCGTTCTGGAATCCGAACGGGGCGGGCAGTGCCAGCGTGATGGCCAGGGACACGGCGCCGGTCACGGCCACCTGGATGAAGGCCAGTACCCAGCCCGACGACCGGCGGGAGAAGTGGGCGGTCATGACGATGTGGAAGCCGCAGAGCACAGCCGCGAGCAGGGTTTCGGAATCGCCCCGGTTCCAGCCGCCCCAGGCCGCGCCGGGTTCCCGCACCAGCAGGGCCAGGCCGATCAGGGCCACCAGGGCGCCGAGGCCGTGGGAGGGCCGCAGACGATCCCCCGCCAGCAGGGCCACCATGGGCGTGAAGATCACGTAGAACCCGGTGATGAAGCCGGATTTCGAGGTGGTGGTGAAGCGGAGGCCATCGGTCTGGAGCCAGAACAGGGTGACCAGCACCAGCCCCAGCCAGAGGCCATCCAGCGCGTCCCGTCGGCGGATGGGGACCTTCAGGATCAGCAGCATCAGACCGAGCCCGGCGGTGCCGATGGCGAACCGGATGCTCAGCAGGGCGCCCACGGAAAGACCCGCCTGCAGGCAGTACTTGGTGGCCGGAAAGCCGCCAGCCCAGACGAAGGCAATGGCCGCCAGTGAGAGAACGGCGAACAGATGGGTGTGGCGGGATTCCGGCATCTCTCCAGGCTATTTCCAATTCGGGAATCCAGTGACCAGAAAAGTGGAACACAGAGGACACAGAGAAGAACTCCTGCGCATTCAATCTCCGCGCCCTCCGCGCCTCCGCGTGAGTGCCTCTTCCTGCTTTTTCACGCGGAGGCGCGGGGATCGCGGAGGAAAGATCGAAGGGCAGGTGGTGGTGAAACTGAAATCCGGTGAGATGGCTCTATTTCAGAAGGGCCACCACACGAACTGTCAATTCCGGCTGATCTGGGTCATCCGTGCTGAGCGCCAGGACTTCGCTGTAGCGCCCCGCCTTCAGGGTGGCCGGGAGGATCACGGTCAGATCCATGCTGCTTGCCTTCTGGGTCAAGCCCTCGACGCGCATCCCCTGGAGCGTGGGGCGGTTGCCCGTGACGCGAAAGGACCGGCCTTCGGCCTGCTTGAGGGTCAATTTCTGGCGCAGCTCCTTGCCCGCCATGCCCTGGAACACCAGCTCCACGGGGCTGGCCTGGATCGAAGGTTTGAGGTCCCACTGGATGTTCAGCGGCAGCTGGCTCATGCGGGGGTTGGTGAAGCGCACCGTGGCCTGCTCGACCCCGCGGTATTGACCGGCGGGCACCTTGCGGCCATCGAAGGCGACCTCCATGACGAGGTCCTTCCCTTCGGGCCGGTAGGCGAAGGTGAGGAAGGGCGCCCCGGGCGCCTTCACGTCCACGATCTGCACAGGCTCTCCGTTGCCGCTGGCGTAGCGGACCTGGCTGCGGGCGCTGGCGGATTTCTGGGCCTGGTGGAAGTACACGGATTCCACCGACGGCATGATTTCTTGCACCACTTCGGCTTCCAGGGTGAGGCTGAGGGTGGGCGTCTTCGGGTCGTTGCAGACCACCTCGATGGATTTGCGCACCCCGCCCTTCAGGCCTTTGGGATCAAACGTGGCCTCGATCTCGGTGCCTTCGCCGGGCGCGAGGGACCACTTCCCGAGCATGGTGTAGGTGCAGCCGCAGCTTGGCCGCACCTGGGTGATGTTGAGCTGGGCATTGCCGGTGTTCGTCACACGGTACTTGGCGGCCACCTTGCGGTCCGGCGGGATGCGACCGAAATCGTGGTGCACCTTGTCGAACTGGATGACTGGGGCCTGGGCCATCAGGGTGACGGCCACGAAAGCAGGGGCGCCAGCGAAGAGAAGACGACGGAGCATGCGGTACCTCGCGGAAGACTTGTGATTCTATACGGAGATCATGGCTCGCAGCTCGGTCCAGACCTGATCAGGGCCAATCCCTGCGAGGCAGGGTTGCCCTGGGGTGAAACAATCCGGCTTGAAACAAGGGGCACAGGGGACGCCCGCCTTGCGCAGGCTCCGGCTCTTCGGGCCCCAGGGTGTGGATCCGCCAGGATCCGTGGCGCCGTAGAGGGCCAGCGTGGGCGCTCCGCAGGCCGCCGCCAGGTGGCTGAGGCCCGAATCGTTGCCCAGCACCGCCGCGGCGCCACGCATCCAAGCGGCGGCCTCCTTCAGCGTGGTTTTCCCGCACAGGTTGAGGCCCTCCACTCCAGCCACCGCGGCGCAAGTCGCCCCCTCGTCCGGCGAGCCCAGCACGGCCACGGCGAAACCCTCGGACCTTGCCTTGAGCAGCAGGGCCCGGTAGTGCTCCACGGGCCAGGCTTTGGAAGGCCAGGTCGAGCCCGGCATGAGGCAAAGATAGCGCTCCCGGGGCTTATCGATGGCCACGCCCGGATCGAAGTCCGCGTAAGGCATGGGCGGCAGGTCCGGCCAGCGCTGCGCCAGCACCGCGTGATAGCGGAGCAGGAAGGGGCCTTCTGCCTCCCAGAAGGGGCCGCTGTGGGTGTTGAAGGGGCCCGCCAGGCTTTCGTCCACGCCGATGCGCTCCGGCACCCAAGCCAGCCAGGCCGCCAGGGCGGGGCGGAGGGATTTCGGGAAGTGGATGCTGCGGCCGGCGTGGTACTTCCGGAGGGTGCGCGCCATGGCAAAGGGACCGGGCTTGCCCTCGTCCGGCAGGGCCGCGTCGCAGAACCAGGTATCTGCCACCAGGCCCACGGTGCTTTTCGGCCCCCAGACCACCAGCGGGCCGACGCCGATCTGCCGCAGGAGGCGTAGCACCGGCAGCTGCATGGCGGCATCGCCAATAAAGCGCGGGAAACGGATCCAGGTGGCGTGCTCGGGGATCATCGCAGGCGATCCAGGTGGGGGAGCAGGGCTTCCGGGTCCAGCCGGTCCATCCCACCCGAGAGGTCTGCCTCAGGGGGGGGGTATTGAACCACCTGAATCCGGGTTCCCAGTGGAGCCCACCGATCGGGGCTGTGGTTGGGGCGCAAACCCATCAGGCATAGCAGAGGCAGGCCCAGGGCTGCGGCGATGTGGGCTGGGCCGGATGAGGGACTGATGATGGCGTCGCAGGCGGCCATGCGCCCCATGAGCCCCCGGAGATTGGTCGGAGGTAGGTCGGAGAGGTCCGAGGGGCCAAGCGCGATGGGGGTCCATCCCGAATGGGTGAAAACGGTCTGTGCCACCTTCCACCAGGCGCTGCTGGGATGGGCTCCGGCCCCGGTGCCCTGGAGGAACATCCCCAGGCGGGGGTGATCGAAACGCGCCAGGTCATGGGCTCCCTGGGCGCGTTCTTCGTCGGTCAGGAACAGGCGAGGGGGTTCAGGCGCTCCCCCATCCAACCCCCAAGGGCTCAGGAAATCGAGCACGTTCAGGGCCTCGTGGCGCCCGGTGCCGAACCGCCGCCGCCAGATCAAGTCAGTGGCCCCGAGAATCTGGCGCAGGCCTCTGGCCCTTGCCACGCGCACGGGCACCGAGGCCTGCTTGGCGGCCACCATCACCTCTTGATCCCGATGACCGAGGTTGAGGATGACTTGAGGATGGATCCGGGCGATCAGCGAGGCCAGGTCTTGTCCCTCCGTTCTGATGTGGACGCCCGCGATGTCAGGGTGTCCTTCGAAGAGAGGCGCCGCATAGGACCTGACGAGCCAGTGGATCTCCGTCGAAGGGTAATGAGAGAGAAGCCGCTCCTGCACCGGCATTGAAACGAGCAAGTCACCCAGGGCATCGGTCCTGGAAAGAAGCACCCGCTCGCCGCCTTCGAAGGACAACTTCCGGTGGGCGAACGCAACAGGCTTCACGGGACTCCAGGAAAGGGTTCAGGATAGGATGACTGACCCAACGCGTCACAAATCTTGGGCGTCACCTCCATAGGTTGCCATGTCCCTTGCCTCGACCCAACGGATCCTGCTGGTGGAGGACGAGCCCGGCCTTCGCGAGGTGCTGACCCTGGCCCTGGAAGGGGCTGGCTTCCTTTGCGAAGCGGCCTCGGGCATCGAGGAAGGCCAGCGCGCCCTGCGGGAAGCCACCTTCGACGGGGTGCTGTCCGACCTGAAGCTCAAGGATGGGTCCGGCATCGAACTGCTCACCTGGATGAAGGAGCAGGGGCTGGCAACGCCGGTGGTCATCATGACGGCCTATGCCACCACGGAAACCACAGTGCAGGCCCTGAATCAGGGGGCCGTGGACTTCATCACCAAGCCCTTCAAGCACGATGATCTCATCGCCTCCCTCAAGGGCCTGCTGGCGGCGGCCGAACCCGAGGCCCCCCCCCCCACCGATCTGGGCGAACTGGTGGGGGTGGGCCCCGTGATGCGCAAGATCAACGCCCTCATAGGGAAGGTCTCCCGGGCCGACACCACCGTGCTGCTCACGGGCGAAAGCGGCACGGGGAAGGAAGTGGTGGCCCGGCTCATCCACCGCTATTCCGACCGCGCCCAGGGGCGATTCGTGG
>JANXYT010000036.1 GCA_025355915.1 Holophagaceae bacterium | reverse complement strand
GCCTTCAGGGCGGCGCCATCGGCGCCCAGGTAGTCGCGGCCGCCGCCCACGGAGAGGGCGGGCACGCCGGCCTGCACGAAGCTGTAGTGGTCCGAACGGAAGTAGCCCCCGGCGGTGTCGGGCCGGGCCGGGGCTACCGCGAGGCCCGAGGCCTTCGCCACGGCCGCGCCCAGCTCGCCCAGGGTGCTGCGGTTGCCGAAGGGCAGGCCGATGTCCCGGGTGGGCGCCACGAAATTGAGGCTGTCCAGATTGAGATCCGCGGCGGTCTTCGCCAGGGGCCAGAGGGGATCGGCGGCGTAGGCCTTCGAGCCCAGCAACCCCTGCTCCTCGGCGCACACAAACAGGAACACCTGGCTGCGCTTCGCAGGCGTGTGCAGGGCGACCTGGGCCATGGCCAGCAGGGCCGCGCAACCCGAGGCGTTGTCCACGGCGCCGTTGTAGATGCTGTCCCCCCCCTGTTCCGGGTGGGTGTCCACCGAGGGCGCCGCGCCCTTGCCCAGGTGATCCCAGTGGGCCGTGTAGATCACGGCTTCGGCCTTCAGGGCGGGATCGGTGCCCGGCACCACTCCCGCGACGTTGAACTGCTCGACGGTGCGCACGGCGCTGTGGAGGGTGCCCTTCAGCTGAAGGTCCAGAGGGATGGGACGGAACTCGCGGCGCTGGGCCCGGGCCCGCAGGGCGTCCAGGTCCTGCCCACCCTGCTTCACCAGGGCACGGGCCAGGTCCTCGGTGACCCAGCCCTGAAGGGGGGTGCCCAGGGGACCCTGGGCCAGCTGGAAGCGCTCCGCATCCCAGCCGTTTCGCACCACGGGCCAGCCGTAGCTGGCGGAAGGCGTGGTGTGGATCAGCAGCACGCCGGTGGCGCCCCGCCGCGCGGCCTCCTCGAATTTATAGGTCCAGCGGCCCGACTGACTGAGGTTGGGCCCGTCGAAGAGGTCGGGCTCCTGGGCGCTGGGGGGCGGTTCATTCACGAGCATCAGGAGCACCTTGCCCTTGACGTCCAGGCCCTTGTAGTCGTCCCAGTGGTCCGCCGGCGAGCTGATGCCGAAGCCCACGAAGACCACGGGGGTATCGAAGGTCTGCTCGGCCCGGTCCAGCCCGGCGCCGTAGACGATGGCCGTGCCGAAGGGCGGCGTGGCGCTGGCCCCGCCCCCCAGGAAGCTGAGGGTGCTGCGGGTGGTGAGGGTGCGCAGGCCAAGAAGGGACACGGGCTGGCGGTAGGAATTCCCCTTGGCGGGTTTCAGTCCCAGCGCCTGGAGCTGGGTTTCCAGGTAGCGCACGGTGAGCTCGGCCCCCCGCTGGCCCGTGCCCCGGCCCTCCAGCAGGTCGTCCGACAGAAACGCCAGGTGGGCCCGCAGGGGGACTTCCGACACCCGGGGGAGGCCCCCCGGGACCTGGGCCAGCAGGCAGGACGCGGTCAGGCAGGGAAGCAGGAGGCGCATGGAGGCTCCGGAAGGATGCTTTCAGCATACCTCGCATCACTTGGGTCGGAAGGGGGCGGTCCTGCGGAGATTTGGGGAGCCGTCCAGCGGGTTTGTCCCTATCTTTTGTACATTCGGAGGTGCCCATGCACTGGCTCCTGTCCCTTTTGCTGACCCTTCCCCTGCTGGCCCAGGCCCCGGCTGAGACCGGCAAGCCGGAAGCCCCGATCCTGCGGGTGTACGGCCCCGGCGGACCGGCCCCGGCCATGAAGGAGGCGGCCCAGGCCTTCTCGGCCCAGCGGCAGATCCCCGTAGAGGTCACGGCAGGCCCCACGCCGGCCTGGAAAGAGAAGGCCCTGAAGGACGCGGACCTCATCTTCAGCGGCAGTGAGTACATGATGACGGACTTCATCCAGCGGGACCTGCCGGGGCTCCTGAAGCCCGAGGCCGTGCGGACCCTCTACCTCCGACCCTCGGCGATCCTGGTGCGGCCGGGGAACCCCAAGGGCCTCCGCGGGGTGCGAGACCTGGTCAAGCCGGGCATCCGCGTGGTAGTGGTCCAAGGTGCGGGCCAGCTGGGCCTGTGGGAGGACGTGGTCGGGCGGACCGGCGATGTGGCCCTGGTGCGGGCCTTCCGCCAGCAGATCGTCCTCCATGCGGCCAACAGCGCGGAGGCCCGCAAGGCCTGGGTGGCCGACCCGACCCTGGATGCCTGGCTGATCTGGAACATCTGGCAGAAGGCCAGCCCCGAGCTGGCGGATGCGGTGCCCACCGAACCCGCCATGACGGTCTACCGCTCCTGTGAGGCCGCGGTGACCACCCGGACGCTGGAGCCCGCCCTGGCGAGGCAGTTCCTGGCCTTCCTGGAATCCGCCGAGGGGCGGGCCATCTTCGCCAAGTGGGGCTGGATGACGGGACCGGCGCCCGGGCCCAGGCCGACGGCTCTCCCCCCGGCGGGTCGACGGCAACCGTAGGTCACCAAAAACCAAAGGAAGGCTCTCGGGGGAGCCTTCCTTCGGTTTCCCAAGACGCGCCGTTGAACCTAGATCTGGGTGGCGCCGGAGGGAATGGCCACGCCGGCCACACCGGACACCTTGGCATTGGCCAACAGCTTGCCGCCGGTGCCGGGGCCCACGCCAAGGGCGGCTCCCTGCCGGACGCCCTGCTCGGTGGTGGCCGCGGTGGGGATCTTGGCGGCGGCCATGCGCTGGATGAGGAAGGTGGCAGCGCTGGTGCCATCCCCGGCGACCTTGTCACCGGCGACGAGCACCACGGCATCGGGGTGCCGGGCGCCCAGGGTGCCCAGGGCCTTGCCCATGTCCTGGGGGCCCTTCACGTCCACCACGAGGATCTTCATGCCGGACAGGGCACCGCTGATGGCATCCACCGCGCCTTTGCTGGCCGCGGAATCGCAAACCACGGCCACCGTTGCCACCTGGGGCCAGGCCTGTTTCATGGCCTTGCCCAGGGCATCGTAGTCGCCCGCCGCCAGGGGGGCGGCCATCAGGCTGGCAGCAAACAGAGCGGTCACAAGCTTCATGGAAAGATCTCCTCAGGGCCGTCCGAACGAACCTCGGATCGGGCACTAGGAGTCTCATCGGCGGGATACCCGCACTGCTTAATCGATGTAACCAACAAAAAGCCAGTGATTGGGTACCGGGGCGAAAGAAAGGTGATCAAGGTCTCGGGGCCCGTCCCAACAGGAACTGCACGGCCCCCAGGAGAGCCACGGGGGCGGTCACGGCGCGGAGGATGCTGCGGCCCAGGCTCACGGGCTGCCACCCCGCGGCGCACAAGGCGGTGAATTCGGCCTCTGTGATGCCGCCCTCGGGGCCGCTGGTGAAGGCCAGGGGCTCCCGGCTGAGGCTCGGATTGGCCTGGCCCGTGGCGAGTTCGTAGGCCACCCACTTCTGCGGGGTCGCCCAGGTGAGCAGGCCCTCGAATGACATCGGTGGCCGCAGCTCCGGGCGCCGGCTGCGGTGGCTCTGCTCGCAGGCGGACTGGACGAGGCGCGTCCAGCGGTCTATCCGGGCGGCGGACTTGGCAGGGTCGAATTCGCTGCGGGCATAGACCACGGGCTGGATGAGCGTGACGCCCAATACCACCAGGGGCGGCAGCCATACGTCGAAGAGGCTGAGCTGGGCGGGCAGC
>JANXYT010000021.1 GCA_025355915.1 Holophagaceae bacterium | reverse complement strand
GCACGAATTCGGCATCTACGGCGGACCCGCAGGAAGCCACCTGCTGGCCCTGCTCAAGGACGTCCGGATGCCGGTGGTGACGACCCTGCACACGGTGCTCCAAGATCCGAATCCTGCGCAGCAAAAGGTGATGGAGGAACTGCTCCGGCGCAGCAATCGCGTGGTGGTGATGGCCCAAAAGGGCGCAGAGATCCTGCGCGAGAGGTACGGGGTTTCGGATGACAAGGTGGATGTCATCCCCCATGGCATCCCCGACATGCCCTTCATTGACTCGAGCTTCTACAAGGCCCAGTTCGGTGTGGAGGGCCGCGTGGTGCTGCTCACCTTCGGCCTGCTCGGACCCGGAAAGGGCATCGAGTACGCCATCGAAGCCTTACCAGAGATCGTGAAACGGCATCCCAACGTGGTCTACCTATTGCTGGGAGCCACCCATCCCCATCTCGTGGCCCGCGAAGGCGAGACCTATCGCTTGGGCCTGGAGAGGCTGGCCGAGGATCGCGGGGTCAAGGAACACGTGATTTTCTACAACCGCTTCGTATCGATGGAGGACCTCAAGGAATTTATCGGTGCCACAGACATCTACCTCACGCCCTACCTCAACGAGGCACAAATCACCTCCGGAACGCTGGCTTATGTCTTCGGCGCTGGCAAGGCGGTGGTCTCCACACCGTACTGGCACGCCCAGGAATTGCTCGCCGATGAGAGGGGCATCCTGGTGCCCTTCCGCGATCCGCACGCCATTGCCGAAGGGGTGTGTGCCTTCCTCGACGACCCGGCGCGTCTGCAGAAGGCCGGGGCCGTGGCCTACCAACTCGGGCGCGAGATGATCTGGCCCTCGGTGGCCCAGCGGTACCTCGAATCCTTCCAGCGAGCACGCGCCGAACGGAGGAGCAAACCGCGGTCGGCCTTTGCCGGGTGGACCCTTGCGGGCCGGCCCTACGACCTGCCTCCGCTCCGGCTGGATCATGTCGAACGCATGAGCGATGGCACCGGCATCTTCCAGCACGCCATGTTCAATGTGCCGAATTTCCAGGAAGGCTACTGCACCGATGATAATGCCCGGGCATTGATCCTCTGCAACCTTCTGGATGAAATCGGTGGCCGGTCGCCCTCGGAGAAGCTGGACCGCCTGGCGACGATCTATCTCGCCTTCCTGACCGCCGCCATCAATCCCGAGACGAGCCGTTTCCGGAATTTCATGAGCCACGGGCGGCAATGGCTGGAAGTCTCAGGCAGCGAGGACAGCCATGCCCGGGCACTCTGGGGTTTGGGCACCTGTACGGGGCGTTCACGCAATGAAGGGCACCAGAAATTATCCGCCCAATTATTTGAACGATGGTTGCCCATCGTGGAATCTTTCACCTCCCCGCGGGCATGGGCCCTCACCTTGCTCGGCGTCCACGAGTATCTGCGCCGCTTCCCCAGCCATTCGGGGGTGAAGGGCTTGCGCGACGCTCTGACGCACAAGCTCGTTGGACTTTGGGAAAGCCATGCGACGGAGCAGTGGCCCTGGTTCGAGGCATGCGCCACCTATGACAACCCACGTCTATGTCAGGCCCTTCTCCTTAGTGGTCAATCGATGCCGCATCCCGGGGCGCTGGAGATCGGCCTGAAGTCTCTTCGCTGGCTGGCCTCCGTGCAGAAGACGCAGTCTGGCCAATTCAGACCCATCGGCAGCAACGGTTTCTATCACAGGGATGGGGCCCTTGCCCACTTTGACCAACAGCCGGTGGAGGCGCAGTCGATGATTTCCGCGTGCCTCGAGGCCTTCCGCGCCACCCAGGATCCCTGGTGGACTCACGAAGCGAAGCGCGCGTTCGAATGGTTCCTGGGCCGGAACGATCTTGGCCTGCCGCTCTATGACGCCAGCACCGGGGGTTGCAGCGACGGATTGCATCCCGACCGCATCAACGAGAACCAGGGTGCAGAATCGACCTTGGCTTTCCACCTTTCCCTCGCCGAGATGAACCTAGCCGGACATCTGACCACGCCTCCTGCGAGCACTGCCATATGACCCCCATTAAACTGCGTCGTCACGAGATGACCCTGGTCCCCGAGAGTGCGCGGGTCATCATCCGCCCGTTCAAACCAACCAGCATTCATCACATCACCACCATCATCGGCCGTGCCCTGGCTTTGAGCGAGGAGGACACCTCCCGGGACCTTGAGGCGATGCTCAAGGAATTCGACGCGAGGCACTACGATATCGAGTCACCTTTGCTCGCCAATTACGCAAAGGTGCTTCCGCATATCTTCACTCAGCGTCCCCTTTCACGCGCGCGCAAGCTGCTCATCGGTGCCCTCTTTTCGGGAGAGTACGCCCTCGAATCCGCCGCCCTCTTCAACCCTTCCATCGTTCCCCATCCGGACCAGGAGGGCCTGCCAGAGGGAACCTTGCGCTTCATCATGAG
>JANXYT010000004.1 GCA_025355915.1 Holophagaceae bacterium | reverse complement strand
GTGCCGATGACGATCTCGATGCTGCCCGCCTCCAGCTCCTGGAGGATGCGCTTCTGGTCCGCCTTGTCCACGAAGCGGTTGAGCATCTCGATGCGGATGGGGAAGCCCGCGAAGCGCTCGCGGAAGGTCCGGAAGTGCTGGTAGCAGAGGATGGTCGTGGGGCAGAGCACGGCCACCTGGCGGCCCTCCAGGGCCACCTTGGCGGCGGCGCGCATGGCCACCTCGGTCTTGCCGAAGCCCACGTCGCCCACCAGCAGGCGGTCCATGGGCCGTGGCGATTCGAGGTCGGCCTTCACGGCCTCGATGGCTTCGATCTGGTCCGGCGTGGGCGTGAAGGGGAAGCTGGCGTCGAAGGCCGCCATGTCGGGCCCGTCCGGCGGGTAGGCGTGGCCCTTCTCCAGCTTGCGCTGGGCGTAGAGCTTCAACAGCTCATCCGCCATGTCGCGGATGGCCTTCTTGGCCCGGCGTTTGACCTTGGCCCAGGAGGCGCCACCCAGCTTGTCCAAGGGCGGCAGGTGGCCCTCGGCGCCGGTGTAGCGTTGCATAAGGTCGGCCCGTTCGAGGCTCACGTTGAGCTGACCGCCGTCGGCGTAGCGCAGCTGTAGCACCTCCAGCTCTTCGCCGCCCACGGTGAGCGTGGCGAAGCCCACGAACTCGCCGATGCCGTGGTCCAGGTGCACCACGCGGTCGCCGGGCTTGAGGTCGCGCAGATCCGAAAGGAAGGCGGCGCTGCGGGACTTCTTCGGCGGGGCCTGGGCCACCTTGCGGCCGAAGACCTCGCGCTCGGTGAAGACCACCAGGGCGGGTTCCTTCTCGGTATCCCCTCCGGGGATACGCGAGACGAAATGACTTTTGAGGTGGAGGCCGGCGCTCAGCGGCAGGTGGAGGGCCCGGCAGCCGACCTCGGTGCCGTAGGCCTGGGGCAGCTCGTGCTCGCGGAGGAAGGCCTGGAACCGGTCCCGCATCCCCGGTGTGGACCCCGCCAGGAACACCCGATGACCCGTGAGGGACAGATCCTGGAGGTGCTCGGCCAGCTCCGACATGCGGCCCTGAAACTCGCGGACGGGCTGGGCTGCCAGGGGCACCGTGGCCTCGCTCTGCCACTCGGTCAACAGCAGGGTGGGACGGCTGGGTTCCGAAGGCAGGAAGCGATCCTCGAAATCGGGGCACACCACGCCGCCCCGGCGCAGCATCGCCAGGCCTTCCTCGATCCGGGTGCGTTCCCCATCCCTCAAGGCTTCTTCCCAGGCTCCTTCCAGACGGACCCTGAGGCAGGGTGGCATCCAGTGGACCAGCTGCCCCTTGGGCTGGGCCAGCAGCGGATGGAACAGCTCCTCGCCGGGGAAGTGGCCATGGGTGGCGAGCCGCGCTCGGCGGAACGCCATATCGTCGTCGGCCTCGGGGGTGCGATCCGCGCGGGAGGCCACGGCGGCCAACAGGGCCTGCCCGTCGCCCCGGTCCCCCTCGAAGCGCGGATAGAGCGTCAGTGATTCCAGGGCCTCGCCCGTGCGCCGCTGGGTATCGGGATCAAAGGGGCTGAGCCGTTCCAGCTCGTCGCCGAAGGTCTCCAGACGCAGCGGCTGATCGAGGTGGTCGGGCCACAGGTCCACCACCATGCCGCGGGAACTGAACTCGCCTGGCGCCGAGGCCATGTCGGAGCGGCGATAGCCCAGGGCCACCAGCGTTTCCAACAGCAGGTCCCGGGGGACTTCCGCGCCCTTGCGCAGCTCCAGTTTCTGTTTCTGGAACCAGGTGGGATGAGGCAGCTTCTCGCAGGCGGTGAGGGGTCCCGTGACCAGCACCTGGACGCGGCGCTCCAGCAGCCCCACCAGGGCCGACAGGCGCTCCCGCAGCACCATCCCTGGAGGGCTGCTTTCGCCGCCCGCGTAGGCCGCGAACCCTGGAAAATGGGCCACGCCCGCGCCGGGGAGGAACGTCTGAAGATCCTGCGCCAGCGTGCGGGCCTCGGCCTCACTCGGGGCATCCACCCAGAGCGACTGGATCCGGCCTTCCCGGGTGATCCAGCGCGCCAGCACCAGTGCCAGGGCCGGTGGCGAGGTCCAGCGCAGCCGCGCGCCGGGCGCAGTGAACCCTTCAACCGGCGAGTCCGCCAGACGCAGCAGGTCCTTCAATCCTTCCGGTGAAGCAGTCATGGACCTTCCAGAGTGCCTCAATCTGGGCCCGAAGACGAGTATTCATGGGGAAACTCATCACCGGTTCTATAAAAGATAAA
>JANXYT010000468.1 GCA_025355915.1 Holophagaceae bacterium | reverse complement strand
ATGATGTTCACGCCAGAGGCCCGGCTGAGGGTCGAGAAGATCTCGCGCAGGCTGGTCTTGCGGCTGAAGTTCAGATCGATGCCCTCGAGGTGATGAAGGCCAAGGCCGATAGCCTGAACGTCGTCCAGCTCAACCCCCACTCCATCGAGGGCATCGATCTGAACTTCAGCCGCAAGACCAGCCTGCGCGAGATCTTCTCGACCCTCAGCCGGGCCTCTGGCGTGAACATCATTTCCCATAGCTCCTTCCAGGATCAGAGTGTCTCCATCGACCTGCGGGGGCTGGCCTTCCAGCGGGTGCTGGACACCTTGATGCTCCAGAACGACCTGTTCTACAAGATGATCGACAAGAACACCATCATGGTCTTCAAGGCCACGCCCCAGAACCGTGAGCAGTACGAGAACCAGATCATCAAGACCTACTACCTGTCCAACGCGGACCCCGCCGAGCTGCGTTCCACCCTCACGACCATCAACCCGCAGCTGCGGGTCTTCACCGACAAGCGGGTCAACGCCATCATCGTGAAGGCCAAGCCGCTGGAACTGGCCATCGTGGACCAGGTGATCCGCAGCCTGGATAAGGCCAAGGCCGAGGTCATGGTCTACCTCGAACTGATGGAGGTCACCGAGAACAGCCTGGAGCAGGCGGGCCTGCTGCCGGTGCTGAACGCCTCGGACACGTCCGGCACCTACCGCGTGGGTGCCACCACCGTGAACAACACGTCGGGCATGAACACCAATTCAGGGTTCACCAAGATCCACACCGCCGACATCCGCGTGCTGTTCCCGAACCTCGCCCTGGACTTCCTCAAGAGCAACGGCGATGCGCGGCTGGTGGCCAGCCCGAACGTGCGGGTGCTCTCCGGCGAAACCGGCGAAGTGAACATCGGCGAAAAGATCTCCACCACCCAAAGCCAGCTGTCCCTGCCCACCACCGGAGCCACCAACACCTCCAGCGCAGCCTCCCTGCTCGGCGGCGTGGGGCAGACCTCTTACTCCTACGAAGACGTCGGCGTGAAGATCAAGGTGGAACCCCGCGTCCACAACAACGGCGAGATCACCCTGAAGATCGATAGCCTCGTCACGACGCTGAAGTCGGGATCCCAACCCGGCCGTCCCGACCTGGGCAAACGCGAGATCAAGACCTCGGCCCGGCTGCGCGACGGCGAGACCGCCATCTTCGGCGGCCTGCTGAAGGATGAAGAGCAGAAGAGCCTTCAGGGCATCTGGGGACTCTCTGACATTCCGTTCATCGGGCGGCTCATCGGCAACACGCGCAACAGCAAGGCCAAGACCGACGTGATCCTCACCATCCGGGCGGTCCTGGTGCGCAAACCCGTCCTGACGGACCTGGACATGGCCCCCTTCAACCCCGACGACGCCACGGCGAAGGCTGGCCCCTTCACGCCCGAACCGGCCAAGAAGCTTCCTGCCGGCGCACCGGTACCCAATCCGACCACCCCTGCCGTTCCAGCCTCGACCCCTGGGGCACCAGCCTTGGCTCCTGCTGTTCCAGCCTCGCCCCCCGCGGCCCCACCAGCCTCTGGCCAGCCCACACCACCCACGGCCCCCTCGGATGCCATCCAGGATAAGAAACCGGCGACTCCCACGGATCCGCCTCCGGCCCCCTCGGACCTGGTGATCTTCATGTCGCCGGTCGCCTCGGAGATCAAGCCCGGGGAACGGGTCCGGATCAGCCTCACCGTGAGTGGTGGCGGTGGGCTCAGCTCCGGCACGCTCGAACTGCGCCTGCCACCCGGTCTCCGTCTCCAGGGTGTCACTCCCGGCGACTTCATCACGGGAGATGGTGGAAGCCTGGAACAATTCCCCGGCAAGGACGGCCTGCTGAAGCTCGTTTTCAAGCGCAATCCCAAAAGCTCGGACAGTGGCCCCTTCGCCACCCTGGACCTGGAGGGACTGACCGCCGGCAATGCGCCGGTGCTCATCCAGAGCGGGCAATTCCTCGTCGGTACCTCCCCCATTTCCGGGCGCTGGTCCAACGCCCTCGTGACGGTGCAGTGAGCCGGCAGGGTGGATTCACCCTCCTGGAACTGGTCGTCACGGCCACCGTGCTGCTGATCCTCGCCTCTGCGACGGTGCCCTTGGCCCGCAACGGATTCAAGCGTCAGCAGGAGCTAGAACTGAGGCGGTCTCTCCGCGAGATTCGGATGGCCATCGATGAATACAAAAAGCAGGCGGAACAGCAGAAGATCAAGGCGCCGCCCGTCGATGCGAACTTCTACCCCGAAAGCCTTGAGATTCTGGTAGAAGGTGTCGCCGTCACAGGCTCCACCAGTCGTCGAGTCAAATTTCTCCGTCGCATTCCGGTCGACTCCTTCACCGGCAAGGCCGAATGGGGCATGCGGAACACGAGCGACGACGCCAACAGCACCAGCTGGGGGGGTGGGCATGTCTACGATGTCTATAGCCTCTCCCAGGGGACTGGCATGAATGGGATCCCATATCGCGAGTGGTAAACCCCGCCCTGCCCCGGGAATCACTGTTGCCTCGGCCGGTGAACCGCGCTAGGCTTGGAGTTCGGCAGATTCGAGTCCCGCGGGGCCCGAAATGCTCTTTCAAGCGGATATGGCGG
>JANXYT010000450.1 GCA_025355915.1 Holophagaceae bacterium | reverse complement strand
GTCGGACGTGGTGGGCACCCTGGTGTTCGACCCCCGCTCGCTGACCTTCGCCCCCAAGAAGGGCCCTATCTTCGCCAACCTGCTGCTGGCCGACGAGATCAACCGGGCCCCCAGCAAGGTGCAGTCGGCGCTGCTGGAGGCCATGGAGGAGCGGCAGGTGACCCTGGGCGAGGACAGCTTCGCCCTGCCGGAGCCGTTCCTGGTCCTGGCCACCCAGAACCCCCTGGAGCAGGAGGGCACCTTCCCCCTGCCCGAAGCGCAGATGGACCGCTTCCTCTTCAAGCTCCACGTGGACTATCCCAAGCAGGACGAGGAAGTCGAGGTGCTGCGCCGCGCCCACCTGACCGGCGGCGAGGTGCGCCCGGTGGTGGACGCCGCCAGCCTGCTGGCCGCGGGCCGCGAAGCCGCAGCGGTGCGGCTCGACGACGCCATCCGCACCTACATCGTGCGGCTGGTGCAGGCCACGCGGCCCGGCCATGGCAAGCCCTGGAAGGGCAAGGAGCTGGTCCGCTGTGGCGCCAGCCCCCGGGCCTCGCTGTCGCTCCAGGCGGCCTCCCGCGCCCTGGCCTACCTGCAGGGCCGGGACCATGTGCTGCCCCAGGACATCGTGGACCTGGCCCCCGACGTGTTGCGCCACCGCCTGCTGCTCACCTTCGAAAGCGAGGCCGACGGCGCCACCACGGACCAGGCCATTCTCCAATTGCTGCAGGCCGTGCCCCGACCTTAGACTGCATGCGAATCACGCTCCAGCCCGTTGACCCACCTTCCCAACCACCCGGAGGCAGCCCATGCCGCGACCGAAACTAGAGAAGATCCGCCTGATCTACAAGGTGGAGGGGAGCGAGGTTCCCCTGGAGGTCGATCTCGATCCCTGCCGGACGACCTCCCTCTTCTTCGACGAGCATGCCGCCGTGGAAATCCTGGGTGGCTTCTACGAGAACCAGAATCGCACCATCACGCGGGATCAGGCCATCGCCCGCTTCGGCACCCGCGCCGAGGCCTGGTTCCCGAAAAGCAAGGATGCCCTTCCCCTCAACAAGGCCTTCATGAAATTGGCCTGGGGCGATGACATGAAGAAGGGCGCTCGCCGTTCCAAGATTTTGACGGCCCCCCGGGCCGATCCGCAAAGCCTGCCCATGCTGATCAGCAAGGATCCTACCTGCATGCCGACCGGCGAGCCCTGAGGGTCATCCTTCCGGTTGGACCGTTTTGAGCATGAGGCGAATCTCCGGGTTATGAGGGTCCAAGGCGAAGGCCCGTCGAATGCGGGCCTTCGCGTCTCGGGTGTGGCCCCGCGCTTCTGCGAGTTGGGCACCGCGTAGCCACAGGATGGCGACTCGGGGAAAGCGCGTCACACCTTCCTGAAACTGGATTTCGCCTTCCACCAAAGCCTGCTCCCCTTGGGCCGTATCCTGCCCGGCGGCCCTTCCCTTCCAAAGGGCGACCTCCACCAGATTCGAAGGGAGAACTGAGTGGAACGGCGCAAGCACCCTCGCTTGGCGGTAAGCCTGTTCGGCCCACTCCAAGGAAGCCAACGCGCCCGTTTGATGGTGGACCGTCTCCCACTGTCCACGCATCATCAAGGCATTGGCGATTCCGACGTGAGATCGAAAGTTCGATCCCTGCTTGAGCACCGCTTCGAAACTCCGCATGGATTGTTCCAAGGACGGCCGAGGATCCATCCCATGGGTGCGTTCATACTCCGCCCGCTCGCCCCAGAGATACCCCAGCGCCTCCTTCAGGGACTTCGCCTCCGGTTCCCGATCCAAGCCCCGAAGGACCACCAACAGGGTGGATTCGAAGACTTCCCAGGGTGGCTGCTCCCGCAGCGTGCCTTCGGATAGGCGCCATACCGACACCCGGACCAATTCCTGCGCCAGATCCGAATGGCCCGACTTCAATTCGAGGGCCCGCCGGCCATGGGCCAGGGCCTGATCCAGCCAAAGGACGGGATCCCCCATCTCCGGGAACCTCGCCGCGTAGCACTCTGCCCGCATGGCGCCTTCGAGCGCATCAAAGGATGGTTGGGCGGAGTCTACCAGGGGTGCCAACAGCGCCAGGGCCTGCCGCAGGGCGGTCGATCCCGAGCGACCTTCCACCTGCGCATTCACCGCCTCGGTGGTGAGCAGAGAAGCCTCGAGGATCGCCGCTTGGCGGCCATCGGGTTCGAGCGTCTGGAGGGTCGACCACACGTCTTCCACGGAGGCGCGCAAGGCTTGGCGTTGAGTTGGATCCGTCACGAACAGACTGTAACGCTTCACACCGATCCGGCCTGCCAATCCCAGGGCCAGGATATCGCTCGGCGCGGCTTTCACGGCCGAGAGGGCGCTTTGGTGGGCCTTCGCCAGGATCGCAGCACGCTCCGGCCCACTCTTCGGCAGACCCCAGGACAGCAGCGCCTGGGCCTCCAGCAGCTTGGCTTCATAGAACCAGGGCGCCTGCGCCTGGGCTTCTTTCGCCTGCGCCACGGCTTCCTCCCAGCGCCCGGAAACCCACGCCGCCTGCCCTTCCAGGTATGCGAGGGGAATCAGCGAGGCCGTCGCCCCCGATCGCAACAGCGGCTCGATGCGGTTCGCGGCCCGCGCCTGGAGGCGAGCGACCGCCTCATTCCGCGCCTCCCCCGAACCGAGGCGCCAGGCTTCATCCAGGTCATGCTGGTGCAGCTCCAACAGGGCCCGACCCAGGGCGGACCGCAGCTCCGGCGTATCGAAACCCAGCGCTCTGGCCCGTTCCAGGTGTGACTGGGCCAGCTCAGGTTGACCCAGCGCCAGCCTGGCCCGACCCAACGCGTACTGCCCCGGTGCCTCCGCGAGCGAACCCTCGGCTTGGACTTCCACCGCCAAGCGGTTCACCCGCCCTTCCAGGTCCCTACGCTCCGGTCCCAGATCGTGGGGTGCGGAAAGTTTGATGTATCGGGTCAGGGCTTCAATGCGCTCTGCCGCCTGGGCGAAGCGCTGGGCGTGGGCGGCCTGGGCCCGGGAGCGCAGCCGTTCCCGCACGGCGAACCCTCCGAAGGTCGCCGCGGAAAGGCAGACCACGGCCGTGGCCGCCACCAGGGCCTTGTGCTTCTGCACCCAGCGAAGCATGCGCTCCACCAGGGTGGCTGGGCGGGCCTGGATGGGCTCTCCCTCCAGGATGCATTGAAGGTCCTCACCCAGGGCCCGGGCGGTGGCGTACCGGCGGCGCGGATCCTTCTGGAGGCAGGTGAGCACCACGGTATCGAGATCCGCCGGGATCGTGGGCACCCGGCGCCGGAGCGGCACCGGATCCTCCTTCACGATGCGCGCCATACAGTCAAGCCCCTCGCTACCGAAGGGGGGACCCCCGGTCAACAGGGCGTAAAGGGTGGCGCCCAGCGAATAGACATCCGAGCGGCGGTCCAGGGTGGCTGTCTGCCCGCGCACCTGCTCGGGGGACATGTAGCTCACCGTGCCCATCACGCGGCCCGTTTCCGTGAGCCCGGCCCCCTCGACGCCCCGGGCCAAGCCGAAATCGAGCACGCAGGCCCGGGTGGATCCATCCTCCAGCCGATCGATCATCAGGTTGGCCGGCTTCAGGTCCCGGTGGACGAGGCCCACGCGATGCGCGGCGTGGACGCCCTCGCAGACCTCGACCAGGTGGCGAAGCAGCACCTCCAAGGGCAGGGTGGGCGCGGCCTTCTGGAGGGTCTCCCCGCGGATGAACTGCATGGCGATGTACGGTTGCCCGCGCCACTCACCCACTTCGAAGACCCGGCACACGTTCGGATGGTCCACCCGGGCCTGAAGCTGGGCCTCCTGGAGGAACCGCTGGAGCAGATCCGGATCGTCGCGCCGGAGGAGCTTCAGGGCCACGTCGCGGCGGAGGCGGGGGTCCGTGGCCCGGAAGATGCGACCCATCCCTCCTTCGCCAAGCAGCTCCAGGGCTTCGAAGCGGCCCCAGCGGTCGAGCGTCTTGGCCCGAAACACGCCGCCCTGCCGGAACCCGGAGGACGGGAGCGACGCCTCTGCGGAGGTGCCTGAGGGAGCGGAGGAAGGCATGTCCTTGGTGACTGAATCCGGTTCGGCCGGTACCAGGGCGGTGATGTCCATGGACCAGTGGCTTGCCTCCGCGGCCTCCATGTCGGCCAGATCCTGCACCAGCCTCCGGCGGGTCGTCTCGTCCAGGCGCCCGGAAGCGACCAGTTCCTCGAGGCTGGCTCCCTGGGCGTCGCCGGGTTCGAGGCGCCCCATGGCCACCGCCAGGGCCAGCACCCGCTCGTCAGCGGTCGCCATGGCTGCCGGTTCGCACTAGGTCACTCCTGAATGGGAGATCCATGGTGACGCGATTGCCCTTCCCGGTGAAGGGTTGGTTGACCGGACCCAGGCCCGGGGGTCAAACTGGCCACGGCCTTGGCGCCGGAAAGGAGGTTCGATGGGACGACAAGCCGACCTCTCCGAACCTCCGTC
>JANXYT010000440.1 GCA_025355915.1 Holophagaceae bacterium | reverse complement strand
AGGCGGCGAGGCCACGGCCCATGAAGGCCTGGACGGATTCCTGCTCGTTGTAGCCGCTGCTCAGGATCACGGGCAGGTGGGGGTGGATCCGGCGGATGGCGTGGAAAGCCTCGCGACCATCCATGTGAGGCATGGTGAGATCCATCAGCACCACGTCCACTTTCAGATCGGTCCTCTGGACGGCCTCAAGGGCTTCCAGGCCATCGGCGGCGGTGACCACGGTCAGTCCCAGCGATTCCAGCACAGCGGTGGCGGCCTCCCGGATCATTTCCTCATCATCCACCAGCAGAACCGTGGCCCGACCCACCAGCGCGGGCACCGCGATCTGGATGGCTTCCTCCTCACGCTTGCCTTCGATGGTGGGGAAGAGCAGCTTGAACGTGGTACCCCGGCCGGGCTCGCTGTAGATCTTCATGCCGGCGCGATGGCCCTTCAGAATGCCCATGGTGGCGGAGAGGCCCAATCCGCGCCCCGCCACCTTGGTGGTGAAGAAGGGCTCGAAGATCCGTTCCAGCACCTCGGGCGCCATGCCACACCCGGAATCGCCCACCTCGATCGTGACATAGGGGCCCGGCCGGAGCCCTTGGCCCTGGAACACCTGATCCAGATAGGCCCGATCAAGCTGGAGCGTCCCCGTGGTGAGACGGATGGTGCCTTCCCGGTCCCCGATGGCGTCCGCGGCATTGGTCACCAGGTTCATGATCACCTGCTGGATCTGCGCCGCGTCGGCTTCCACCGCCGGGAGCCCAGTGGCCAGATCGAAGCGCAGGGCGATTTTCTTCGAAATCGAGACTTCCAGGAGGTGGGTCACCTCCTGCACCACATGGTTCATATCGTAGGCGCGCACCACGAAGCGGCCCTTGCCGGAATAGGCGAGCATCTGGCGGGTGAGGTCCGCGGCGCGGTGGATGATGCGCTCCAGGCTTTCCAGGTGGGGGACGGCGGGCGATTCGGGCGCCAGCTTCATCTGCGCGACATTCATGTGCCCGAGCATGGCGGTCAGCAGGTTGTTGAAGTCATGGGCGATGCCGCCCGCCAGCACGCCCAGGCTTTCCAGCTTCTGGGCGTGCTGCATCTGGCGTTCCAGCACCTGCCTCGCCCCCTCGCTATCGCGCCGGTCGAGTTCGGCGGCGGCCCGGGAGGAGAAGATCTTGAGCAGGGATGCCAAGCCCCCGGTCGCTGTGAGGGGGGTCCGGTGGACCACCGCGAGCACACCCAGCACCTTGTTGTGGGAATCCAGGAGCGGCGCTCCGACATAGGCCTGGGCCTGGAGCCTTTTGAGCATTTCTGCCGCGGGGAACTGAGCCTGGACCCCTTCCGGAATCATACAGAACTCGCCCTTGACGACGCGTTCGCAGGGCGTGCCGGTGAGTGGATAATCCAGGTTGTCCACCACTTGCCCATCCTGGAACACCGAAAGTGTCTGTACCCGGTTCCCTTCGGGGGTGTGGACAATCTTGCTGATAAAAGCCGCATCGGCGTCCGTGGCCAGGGCGAGGTGCTTCACCAGATCCTGCAGGAAGGTTTCTCCCGAGGAGGCAGAAACGCTGGCGGCCACGGTGAGGATGCGTTCCTCCATGCGATGCTTTTCCGCCAACTCGCGCTCAAGCCCCTCGTTCAGGGTCCGGATCTCGGCGGTGGCGGAGTCCACCCGCCGCCGGAAGGCCAGGGCCACCAGGATGGCCAGGGCGAGGGCGGCCAGAATGGCGAGGCCCGTTCGCTCGGCCCAGGGCGGAAGTCCTGTTCTCATTGCCGGTGCCAGCCATTGGTTGAGGGCGCGTTGATAGCCCGATCCAGAATCCCGCTTCCCTTCGCCCAGGTAGGTGTCGAGGGCCCGCAGCAGATCCGCGTTCCGTCCCTGGCCCACGGCGAAGTAGATATTGAATGGGCTGAAGACCACCGGGGTACGCTCCACCCGGAACTGCGACTCGTGGGCGTAACCGTAGATGCTGGTGGCCACCCCGCCGTCCACTTGACCTGATTCCACCGCCCGCATCACCTCGTCGAAACTGCCGAACTGCTGGTAGGTGACGGGGAGGTTGAACTGGGTGCAGAGGTCCCGGAAATGCTCCCCGTTCTCATCGCCCGCCATCAGGCCGATGCGGCGGTTCAGGACATCGAGCACGGTCTGGATCCCGGATTTTGGATGGGCGTACAGGATGCTCCAGACCATGAAGGAGGATTCCACCCCGTAGTCCAGGTAGGCATCCCGCTCGGGTGTATAGGCCACGGCGGTAAGGAGGTCCACCTGGCCGGAGCGGATCTGGTCGAGGCCGTCCTGCCAAGTGCCCGGGACGAAGTGCAATTCCCAGTTCTCCTTGGCTGCGACCTCTTTCAGCATGTCGACGTAGAAACCTTGGGCCTTGCCATCCGCTCCCATGGAAATGGCGGGCGCGTGCGGAAAGACCCCCACCCGCACCCCACGGCGGGGGGCCGCCTCCAGTGAGACGAAGCCAATCGCCAGGAGGGCGGCGATCACCCAGCCTCGCATCAATCGAAATGGTATAAAGCCGATGTTCGACATGATCCTGCCTAGGAGCCTTTCGGCCCGGCCCCTTCCTCGCGTGAATTTGGTCAGTCCAGCGTGGCCTTCCGTTCGCCGTCCTTCCAGCGCAATCGCAGGCCCGTTCCGGCGGGAAAGGCTGCGGCCCGGGTCACGGGCCGTCCGTCCGGCCCGAGGGCCAGCACGAAGCCCCGTTGGAGCGGGCCCGTGGGATCCAGGCCCTGCAGCCGCTCCGCCAGCACGGCCAGACGCTGGTCCCGCTGCTGGAGCGTGCGGAGGACGGAGGGCCCCAGGCGCCGCTGGGCATCGCGGACCCGGGGCAGGTCGGCTTCCCCGGCGGCCAGGGTTCCCGCATGGAGCAGCCGCTGGCGCAGCAGCGCCATCCGGGACGCGGCTCCGTCCAGCCCACGGCTGGGATGGGCCAGGGCCAAGCGATGGGCCAGCCCCGCCAACCGGGAGGATGGCTTCGATAGGGGCTCCGCCCGCTGGAGGCCTTGATCCACCAGCAGATTCAGGGTCGTCTCCAGGCCCCGCAGCCGCCAGAGGGTCTTGGCCGTCAGGGCCTCCACGCGCCTGCGCAGATTGGCGCCCAGGGCCGCCCGGTCCGGGGTGGCCAGTTCCGCCGCCTGGCTGGGCGTGGCGGCCCGGTGATCCGCCGCGAAATCCACCAGCGTCGTATCGATTTCATGGCCCACGCCGGTGATGACGGGGATCCGGCAGTCCGCCACGGCCTGCACCAGCGCCGGATCGTTGAAGGCCCACAGATCCTCCAGGCTACCGCCGCCCCGCACCAGCAGCAGGGCCTCGCAGCCCCAGTGGGCGTCCTGGATCTCCTGAAGGGCCAGCAGGGTTTCGGGCACACAGCGCTCGCCCTGGGCGGCCGCTGGCGCCACCAGGATGTCGATACCAGGCGAGCGTCGGGCCATGACCTCCAGCACATCGCGAAGGGCCGCGCCGCCCAAGGCCGCCACCACCCCCAGCTTGCGGGGAAATCGGGGCAGGGGGCGCTTGGGGCGATCGAAATAGCCCTGGGCGCGGAGGTCCGCCTCCAGCTGCCGCAGCTGGGCCTGGAGGTCGCCGATCCCCGCGGGCTCGAAGTGGGTCACCGCCAGGGTGAGGGTCCCGCCCGCCACATAGAGGCTCAGGCTGCCCTTGAGGACGACCCGCTGGCCATCCGCGGGACGATGCTGGAGGAGGCGCTGTTGGCTCGCCCACACCGCGCAAGACAGGGCCGCGCCTTCTTCCTTCAGCGTGAAATACCAATGCCGGCCGGAACCACGGAAATTCGACACCTCGCCCACCACGCACACGGCAGAAAAGGGTGGTTCCAGCCTGGCCTTGACCTGTTCAAGCAGGCGCTTGACGGAAAGGGGTGCATCCATGCCCGCATGATGGCACGGGCTCCACAGAGAACTTCTCGGCGGAAGGAATTTACATCGTATTACTATGGGTATCGTTTCCCCATCCCTGATCGAGGTGTTCCCATGCCCGGACGTGCCCTATTCCTCCGCTGCCTGGCCCTCGCGCTCGCCCTTGCAGGCGCGGCGCAGGCCCAGACGAAGCTGCTCCGCTTCCCGGATATCCACGGGGACAAGGTGGCCTTCACCTACGGCGGCGACCTCTGGACCGCCTCCGCGAGCGGCGGGGCCGCCACGCGACTGACCGCCCATCCCGGACTGGAACTCTTCGCGAAGTTCAGCCCCGATGGCCAGTGGATCGCCTTCACCGGCCAGTACGATGGCGACGAGCAGGTCTACGTGATGCCCAGTGGCGGCGGCATTCCCCGCCAGCTCACCTTTGATCCCGCCGCGGGGCCGTTGCCGCCGCGGGGCGGTTACGACCACCAGGTGGTGGGCTGGACACCGGACGGCGCCAGTGTCTTGTTCCGCGCCGCCAGCGACGCCGATGGCGTGTTGAGCCGAACGGCGCTCTATACCGTGGCCATGAACGGTGGCTTGCCGCAGAAGCTGCCCATGCCCACCGCCGGTCCCGGTTCCTTCTCACCGGACGGCAAGCGCATCGTCTATGCGCCCATGTTCCGTGATTTCCGCCACTGGAAGCGCTACCAGGGCGGCTGGGCGCAGGATCTCTATGTCTTCGACCTGGCCACCAAGCAGCAGAAGAAGCTTGCCGCCAGCAAGCGCACCGAGCGCGATCCCATGTGGATCGGCGACACGGTGTACTTCGCTTCGGACCGCAACGGCACCCTGAACCTCTACGCGGTGAATCCGGCCACGGACGCCGTGAAACAGCTGACTTTCCAGAAAACCTGGGACGTGCGCTGGCCCTCCAGCGACCACCAGTCGCGCATCGTCTACGAGCTGAACGGCGAATTGCATGTGCTCAACGTGCAGGACGGCAGCGACCGCGGCCTTGCCATCACGGTGCCCACCGACGGCGGCGCCGCGCGGCCCGCGCACATCAGTGCCGAGCGGCAGATCGAGAGTTACACCCTGTCGCCCAAGGGTGAGCGGGCCCTCTTCGTGGCCCGGGGCGATGTGTTCACGGTGCCCATCGAGAAGGGCCCTGTGCGGAACCTGACGAACAGCTCCGGCGCCCACGATA
>JANXYT010000399.1 GCA_025355915.1 Holophagaceae bacterium | reverse complement strand
ATCACATAGGCGATCACCACGGCGGTGGCCACCACCCAGGCGCCGACCCGGTAGGCCAGGCCCGAGTAGATGGGCACGCCCGCGATGCCCTGGGCCACGCCCACGGTGAAGGGATTGAAGAAGGCGCAGGCGAAGCCCGCGGCGGCGCCGAGGAAGGGGATGGCGACGCCCACGATGGAGTCGTAGCCCAGGGCCCGGGAGAGGGCGATGAAGATGACGATGAAGGGGATCAGTTCTTCGGCCATGCCGAACACGGCCCCGGCCAGGGAGAACACGGTCATCAGCACCGGGATGAAGAGGGCCTCCAGGGCCGGATGGCGTCGCACATGGACCATGAGCCGCTTGATGCCCTGCTCCACCGCGCCGGTCTCCTGGAAGATGGCGAAGCTTCCCCCGATGATGAGCAGGAACGAGATCAGGCCCGCCCCGTCCAGGAAGCCCTTGATGGGCGCCAGAAACAGGGTGTGGAGGCCCAGGTAGGTCTTGGGGAGCTGGTGGAACGTGCCATCCACAGGCACCTTCAGTCGGCTGCCGTCCGGCAGGATCTTCTCGATGCGCTGGAACTCGCCCGAGGGCACGATCCAGGAGAGGATCAGCACCAGGATGATCAGGGCTCCCACGATCACCAGGGTGTGGGGCATCTTCAGGCCCGCGGGGGGAACCGGGGTCTGGGGGCTGGAGGCCGGCGCTTGGTCGTTCACTGAAACATCCCCTTGGCCAGCAGCTTGCCCGATTTCATCAGCAGCCGCCCCTTGGCGATGACCGTGCGGACTTCCAGATCCTTGGGATCCACCAGCACCACGTCCGCGTCCATGCCCGGTGCCAATCGCCCCTTAAACTTCAGCTTGAGGATGCGCGCGGGATTGGACGTAATGACGCGCAGGGCGGTTTCCAGGGGGATGCCCTCCTCCAGCACGGCCTTGCGCACGGCCGGGAAGAGCGACGTGACCCGGCCCACGGAGACCTCCAGCAGGCGGCCCGTGTCATCCCAGTCCGGCAGGCTGCCCTGGCCGTCGGAGGTGAAGGTGATGTGGCCCGGGTCCACGCCCGCCTCCAGCATGCGGCGCAGGGCCTTGGGACAGGGGATCTCGCCATCCTTGAGATACGAGGCCAGAGTCGAGGTGGTGAAGTCCACGAAGCCCCCCGCCTTGGCGTAGGCGATGCCCTCTTCGAAGAGGTGGGGATTGCGATTGATGTGCGTGGGCAGCATCTGGTGGGCCATGAGCTCGGTTTCGGCGATGACCCGCCGTAGGAACTCGAGCCCCCGGGGGCCGTCCCCCAGGTGGATGTTCACGATGCCAGCCTTGCCGGCCAGCATGCCGCCCCGGCGGGCCATGGCCACCACCTGGGCGAAAGCCTCGAAGGTGGGTTGGCTGGAACGATGATCCGACAGGGCCACCTCGCCGGCACCGATCACCTTGTCGATGAAGAGCAGATCCTCTTCGAGGGTGGGCAGGAGGGTGCGCAGGGGCACGCCGTACGAGCCAGAGTAGACAAAGGTGCTGATGCCTTCCTCCTCCAGCCCCTTGGCCTTGGCCAGCAGGCCCGCCATGTTCCTCGTATAACCGTCCGTGCCGAGGCAGCCGACCACGGTGGTGACGCCGCCCCGGATGGCATCCGTGAGGGGCAGATCTGGCGTGCGGGTGGCGAAACCGCCCTCACCGCCGCCGCCCATGATGTGCACGTGGCCATCGATGAAGCCGGGCAGGGCCTTGAGGTTCCGGGCGTCGATCACCTCGCAGTACTTGCGGGGAATGCGGATGTCGGGCTCCATGCGGAGGATCTTCCCACCGCCCATGAGCAGATCGCAGCGCCCGCCCGGTTCAGGGGCGTAGACATCGGCATTCTTGATCAGGAGCAGCATGGGGACTCCATCCGGACCGCGCGGCCCGGTGCGGGTTCAGAAGAGGCGGGACACGGGCAGGTCGGCGGCGGGGCGGGCCAGATCGCGGAAGCCGGGGTAGCCGTACAGCCCATAGAGCAGGCAGGGCTCGAGCACCTGGATGGCCCGACGGGCCAGGTCCTGGTCGAGTGCAACCAGGATCGTGCCGGCGGGCAGATCAACCTCAACCTGGGGCTGGCGTTCGACGATCACCCGGCCCTCGTATCGCTGATACAGGCTGTCATAGGTGTCCTCGAGACGGAGGACGCGGCACGGTTCAATTCGCACGCGGCGGGGCCTGGCGAGGGTCTCCCAGTGCAGGCCGTGGGAGGTCAGCAGCGGGGCGAAGCGGGCCGCGGCTGCTGCGTCGATGGCGTAGGCCTTGGGTGTCGGCACGCTGCCCTTCACCACCAGGTCGGTCATGGCGTTGGCGGTGGGGACCTCGATCACGCGGCCCGAGGCGGTCTCGACGACCTTCACGGTGGTGACCTTGCCCCCTAGGTTGGCCCAGAACACGTTGGTGGCGATGAAGGAGGGCAGCGGCTCGCGTCGTGCCCGCTCGGTCAGCTTCCGGATGCGGTCCCGCCAGGCCCGGTCGCCCAGGAGGTGGCGGAAGAGGAGGCGGTAGCCGTCCACCCGCTGGCCCAAGTCCGCCTGCGGGTCCGCAGCCCGATGATGGACGCCGGCCTCGATGATGAACGAGAGGGCGCCAAGGCTGCCCAAGCTGTTCCGGCCGTCATCCCCTTCGGCGGTGGAAGGGCGCATCTCCTCGTCCGGCGGCGGGCCGCCCAGACTGTAGCGGACATAGGCGTGACCCGCCTTCCGCTGGAGGGGTGCGGCGGCGGCGACGGCCTCAAGGCCGGCGGCCTTGAGGTAGGCCGGGATCAGCGGGTGGTTCGCGGCATCCATGGTGATGAGGGGCCAGGGCTCCCAGCCCTTGGTGCGGTAGCCCTCCCCGTCGCGGCCGAATTCATGCCCGTCCACTGCCACGTGCGGCTGGATGCGGCGGGCGACCCGATGCAGGGCCCGGGTCTCTGGCTGGGCCAGCAGGAGGTGGTCCCGGTTCAGGTCGGCCCCGGCCCCGTTGGTGCGCCGATGGGCGACAGCCCCATCGGGATTGACCATGGGCATCAGGTAGAGGTCCACGTCCTCGGGCAGCTGCTCAGGGTGCTCGGCGATATCTCGCACCAGGGTGAGCAGGGCGTCCTTGCCCGAGACTTCATCCCCGTGCTGCTGGGCATAGTAGAGCACCCGGAAACGGGCCTTCGACCCACCCCGATTGAGCCTCACCAGGAAGAGCTTCCGTCCCTGGGCACTGCGGCCTTCTTCTGTGACGCTGATGAATCCGGGCCGGGTTGCCCCCTCGAGAAAGGTGGACATTTCCTCGTACGACACCGTACGGTGCATGGTCCGGTGGTCCGCCGGGAAGGGGGCTTCCACCGACCCGGCGGGCAGGGGCATGGCGAACCAGAGCAGCAGACCGGCCGCTTGGATGAGCTTGATGCCGCTCCTCATGGTGTGACCTTGCGGGTGGTCAGGTCGATGGATTGGCCGGGACGGAGGACATGGATCCTCAAATCCCGGAGGGAGACTCCATCGAGGGTCATGCCTGCCGGATCGAAGACCATCACGGCGCGGTCTCCCAGCACCATGGCCTGGCCACCCTTCACGAGCAGGGCCGTGGATTCGTCGATCCCCAGGGCCAGGTGATCGGGGTGCTCCATGATCAGGCTGAAGAGACGGTTTTCCCGGCCCCGTCGGAGGAAGTGCTGGTCCACCACTACGCGGTCGGGGAGGAAACCCAGCCCCGCCCGGGTGCGGTAGGCGCCCGGACCGAATTCCGAGAGGGCGTCCTTCCCGTGGCGATCCTCACCCGTGAACATGACCTTCGACATGATCGCCGCTCCGGCGCTGGTGCCACCAATGGCTCCGCCCGACTGGTAGGCCGACTGGATGAGCCGGTGGAGAGAGGTTTCGCCGATGAGCTCGGCGATACGGTTCTGGTCCCCCCCCGTGAACCAGAAGCCCGTGCAGGTGGCGGCCTCCTTCCGGTCGCCCCAGGCTTCGGACTCGGTCCGGGTGCGGGGATCCATCACCACCGGTACCGCCCCCAGCTTCCGGAATCGATCCACCATGGCCTGGGCGGATTCCTTCGGAACACCTGAAGCCGTGGGCAGCACCGCGATGCGGGCGCCCGGCCCACCGGCCGCCGAAACGAAGGCGGCCTCGATCGAGGGAGGCAGCTTTCCGCCACCGGCGATGACCAGGGTGCCCTTCGCCGTCTGGGCCCAGGCAGTGGAGGTGGACAAGAGCAGGAAGCCTGCAGACAAGAGGTGTCGGAGCATGACGCCCTCAAAAGGAAGGCGGGGACTAGAAGTTGAACCGCAGGCCGAAGCGCAGTTGGCGGGCCTGATCCACGGCGGTGGGCTTCTTATAGTCACCGTAGGGAATGACCACGCCGGCTGTGTTCAGGGTCCCCACTCGGGTGGACCATGCAGTGGCATTGCAATCATTCAGGACATTGATGACTTCCGCGAAGACCTCCAGGTTGGATTTCGGGGTGATCCGGAAGGGCTGGGTCACGCGGATGTCCACCAGGTGGCGTCCGGGGTAGGTTTCCGCGCCCCGGGGTTCGGACAACATGGTGGCCCGGAAAGCGCCATCAGGACCCAGGTACCGTGTGCGCTCCACGGGCGTCCAATGCTGGCCACTCAGGTAGGTGAAGGTGCCAGCGATTTGCGTCTTGGTGAAAGGCACGGCGTAGGTTCCGCGCAGCTTCACTTCGTTGTCATTGAAATCCGGAAGCAGGCCATTGGCGTTGAAAGCATTGTTGGCATTCAGGAAGGTGTTGTCGTGGCTGTCGGTCCTGGCCAGGTTGCCGTTGATGCGGGCCCGGGTGTAGCTGCCTGAGAAACTCCAGTCGTTGGCCAGTTTCCGCTCCATGCTCAGGGTCCAGCCGCTGTAGTTCCGCTTGGCCCTTGAATCGTTGATGATGGCGTACTGGTGGGTATCGCCATAGAGCCCGGTGCGGATGTAGGTGATCGGCTGACCGGTCACCAGACTGGTGAAGGTTCTCGTGGTGGCGGTTGGATCCGGTGCGCGGTCTACGCGCGTGAGCATGTCCTTGTTCTCCCGGTGGATGTAAGTCACGCTGCCGCTCCAGACCTTTCCGAGCTTGGCTTCGTAGGAGAGCGTCAGCTCATCCGCATAGGGATTCTTGATGCTGGGGTCGAGGATGGCGCCATCATCGATCCGCAGGTAGGGCGTCGCCGTCGCGAAATTCGGCGGTGCGGGCCAGGTGGCCGGGTTCAGGGGGTCGATGATCTCTGAGCCGGTACCCCAGTAGTAGTGGGCTTCCGGCTGGTAGGCACCCTTCACCGCGCGGTCGATGAAGTAGGTGGAGAAGCCTTCGTAGTAGCGGCCCACGTGGGCCTTCAACATGTGCGACTGATCCTCGGTGAGGGCGTAGCTGAGGCCTAGGCGGGGCGCCACATTCGACGTGCTCCAGAGGTTCGCGCCGCCATCGGGCTTGGCATCAACCTTCTCGAAGCGCAGGCCGGGGCGAAGTTGCAACCGATCCGTGATACTCCAGGTGTCCTGGATGAACGCCGCGGTCCTGTCCACGCGGATTTTGTAGTCGTAGCCTCCGCCCGTGAAGACATCGTTGGGATTCAGTTCCAGGTCCACGCCACCGGCGGAGTAGGTGTAGGCAGTGGCGGTGTAGCCGCCCGGCGCGTAGGAAGAGGAATCATCCGAGGCCTTTTCCCGTTCGAGGCCCATGCGGAGGGCGTGGCTGCCCGCTGCCCCGGTGACGAACCAGTCAAAGGTGGCGGAAAGAGTGGCCCGAGAGCGGTAGTTGAATTCCGCGTCGGCATTGAAGATGTTGGCGTTGTTGTAGAATTCCTTGCCCTTGTATGTATCCAGGGCGTCCAGGGCGATGGCTTTGCCGTTGTAAGGCATCAGGTCGTAGCGGCCGCTGTAACCCATGCCCTTGACGGTGAGTACCTTGTCGGAACCAAAGGTCTGGGTCCAGGTGAGGTTGTAGGAGCGGCTTGGGCTCCTCTCCTTCACCGTGGCCAGGGGCACCGTGTAGCGATCCAGGCCCCGGTTCTCCTCGTCCATCGTGTCGTATTCCACGAAGCCTTCGAGGGTCGCGGAGGGGGTCACCTGCCAGGTCACCTTGCCCAGGAACTTCTTGTTGTTGATCTTCAGGGGCGTATTGGTGCCGATGGGCGTGCTCTCGGTCTGGGTGCGCTCGGCCGAGATGAAGTACCAGATCTGGTCCTTGACGATGGCGCCGCCG
>JANXYT010000377.1 GCA_025355915.1 Holophagaceae bacterium | reverse complement strand
CGAGCTTGCCGTTCTCCGCCGCCAGCAGGCTGCCGCAGCTGGGGCAGCCCACCCGCTGGGTCAGGTCCGGCGCCCGCAGGGCCAGGGCGCTGCCGCACTTGGGGCAGTTGAGGTTCCGGGTGCCCACCTTGAGCGGCTTCCGGGTGCCACCCTGGATGCCCAGATCGGCCAGCGCGATCCCGCGGCCGAGAAAGAACAGCGGCGGCTCCTCGCTGTAATCCAACGTGGCGAAGGCGCCGTTGCGGCCGGAGAGGTCCGCGAAGCGGTAGGTGCCGCCGGGTTCCACGGCCCAGGGAATCTCGCCTTCGGCGCTGTGGAAGGTGGCTTCGCTGATTTCACCTACCGTCCAGAGGCCGTCGGGCCCGAGATCAGCCAAACCACCGGCCTGGAGGGTTTCAGCCGGGGGAAGCGTGGCGTGGGGCGTCTGGGTGAAGGTGAGGTAGAAGCGGCCCTGGGCTTCGGCCAGCCAACCCCAGCGGCCATCGTCGAGGGCCAGGTACCACTCGTCCCAGACGCCGCCGAGGGGGTGTTTGAGCTGCACCCGGCCAGCCAGCGTGAACGCCCGCCCCGTGTAGGTTCCCGAGGCACCCAGACCCAGGGGCGAACCCGTATCCACAAGATCGGCCACCCTGCCGATCAACTCGGGATCGCGGTCCTTCCGGGCGGCCAGCGCCTTGCAATAGGCGCAGACAGCGACCATCGTCCCGGGCCGGAAGGTCAGGGCGGCACCGCAGCTGGGGCAGGAGGCGAGAGTGCTCATGAGGTCCCGGTGATTATGCGTCAGATCAAGGGCAAGGTGCGGCTCAGTCCCTTGCAGAAAACGGTTTCGGGTGTGAGCAGGCTGAGGACCAGATGCCCATCGCCGGTCAGGTCGAAGAAGGAGCCGGGGTGTACGAGTACGGATGCTTCCCGGAGCAGGCGCAGGGCGCAAGCCTCGTCGGCATCCACGGCGGGCCGCCGGAGCAGGACCGACCAGCCCCCTTCCACCGGCAGCCGTGATAGGTGGGGGCTGGCTGCCAGGGCTTCATCTAGGTGGGCGAGGTTGCTCCGGAGACGCGCCAGGACTTGGGTGCGGAGGGCCGGTGCCAGGGCCAGCAGTGCCGGGGCGGCCGCCTGGGCCGAGGCTGAGACGGAGAGATACTGGTCCGCGAGGAAGGCAAGAGCTTCCAGGTGCTCCGCCGCGCCGGGACCGCGCACGGCGACCCAGCCCAGCTTGATCTGGGGCAGGGCGGCGACCTTGCTCAGGCCCGAGAGCAGAAACACGGGGCAGGGTGGCGCCGGATCGGCGAGTACCGTCCGCAGGCAGTCGTCAGCCGCCTCAAGGGCATAACCGCTGAAGACTTCATCCACGAGCAGGGCCAGGCCGTGGCGGGCGCAGAAGTCCGTCAGGCCTGACCATTCGACGCTCGACAAGAAGTGTCCAGTCGGGTTGTTGGGATTCACCACCACGATGGCCCGGGTGCGGGCGGTGAGGGCGGCTTCGAGGCCGCCGAGGTCCAAGTGCCAGCGATCGTGGAAGTAGGAGGGCACGGACCGCGCCTGCAGGCCTTCCAGGCGCGCCAGCCAGTCGAACAGGGGGTAGCTGGGGCTGGGCACCAGCACCTCGTCCCCCGGATCGCCCAGCAGCTTGAACAGCAGGCCGTAGCCCTCGCTGGTGGAAGCGGTGAGGAGCAGCTCCTCTGGAGTCAGGCCATGGCCGTGGTGGGCGGCGATGGCCTCGCGGGCGGCCCTGGACCCCTGGGAATCGGGGTCGTAGTCCAGCATGGCAGGCAGGGACAGTGCGGTTCGGATCTCCGCTTCCGGATAGGTGAATCCGCACTGGGTGGGGTTCGAGACCGTGAGGTCCAGGACTTCCCGGCTCTCCGAGCGCAGCTCGGTGAGCAGGGCCGACAGGGCATTCGGCGCGAAACTGTGCGGCAGACGGGAGGAGAGGCGCATGGGACCAGGGTAGACGAACTGCCGGTCCTTCCCTTTCGATGGATCGATGGATAATCGACGCATCCATCAGGAGGCTCCCATGGCGAAGACCCCGAAGGTCGCGGTGCTGTTGGCTGGCTGCGGCCATCTCGATGGCGCGGAAGTGCGGGAGTCGGTGCTCGCGCTGCTGGCTCTGGACCAGCACGGCGCGGCCTTTCAGTGCATCGCCCCCAACGCCGACCAGCACCATGTCATCAACCACGCCACGGGTCAGCCCGTGCCCGGCGCGGTCCGCAACATCCTGGAAGAAGCCACCCGCATCGCCCGGGTGGGCCAGTGCCTTGACTTGGCCAAGGCCCGCGTGGAGGACTACGACGCGCTGGTGATGCCCGGCGGCTACGGCGTGGCGAAGAACCACTGCTCGTTCGCCTTCCAGGGCGCCGAAGCCGACGTCCGGCCTGACGTGGCGGCCTTCGTGCGCGGATTTTTCGACGCGAAGAAACCCGTGGGGGCCATCTGCATCGCCCCGGCCCTGGTGGCGCTGGTGCTGTCGGGGCGCAGCTCTGCCGAGCTGACCCTCGGCAATGACACCGGGTGCGCCACGGCCATGCAGAAGCTCGGCCAGCACCACACGAGCACCCCTAGTGCCCGCGAGATCGTCATCGACGAAGCCCACAAGCTCATCACCACGCCTGCCTACATGTTCGACGACGCACGGCTGAGCGATGTGTGGGTCGGCATCGAGCGCTGCGTGGCTGAGGTCTTGAAGCGGATCTAGTCCGTCAAGCGCCTCGGATGGACCATCCGCCGGAGGGTGGGCGTCACGATGCGGCTGGCGGCTAGGAGTCGGCTTTCCTCGTCCAGCGCCTTGACCCACGGTGCGGCGTGGCCCAGGACCAGGCCCGAATCGGGCAGGGCGAGGCTGCGGTCCAGGGCGCGCAGCACCTGCTCCGCCACGGGCCCGGCCTCGCGCCAGCGCGAAGCCGCCAGGGCCTCGAGCTGGGCGGGGCGGAGCGGCGGTTGAATGAGGGCGACCAGGGCTTCCAGCCCCAATTTCGGATGCAGGAGGAAGGCGGCCAGCACACCGCCATCGGGTGCCCGCCAGACCAGCGCCCACAGGGGCCGCGGCGCATGCAGGGCCAAGCTGCGGCGCTCACCGGTAGTCAGAGCCACCCACAGCTGCTGCAGCTTCTCCGTGGCCTGTTGCCGAGCCTGGGGATGGGCCGCAGCATCCGCCGCCACGGCCGCGAGGCCCCGCCAGGGCAGGCGGCCCAGCAGCCGTGCGCGGAGGTGGGCCGGGGCCTTGGGGTGCTGGGCGATCCAGCGCAGCAGCAGGGGCCGCTTCTTCAGGTCCGGCAGCTCCGCCGCGGATTCGAGCCAGCCCCGCGGTGGATCCGCCTGCCGCAGCATCCGCAGGAACCGCGGCCAGGGCACATCGGGCGGGAGCGCCCAGGGAGTCGGGGGGTGGGACATGAGGAAAGTGTAGAGAGACTGAAGACTGAAGACTGAAGACTGTTTTACGCCACACTGTCCCCATGACCGTCGAAATCACCATCCTGGGCCGGGGCCGTGCGGGGCGAGCGCTGGCGGAGGCCTGGGGGCCTCGGGCGGCGTTGGTCGATCACGCCGCCCGGCCCGAAGGTCTGGTGCTGCTGGCGGTGCCCGACCAGGCGGTGCCGGGGCTCGCGGCGTGCTTTCCCGGACGCTGCGTGCATCTGGCGGGCAGCCTGCAGGTGGAGGGCGTGCCCTGCGCCCATCCGCTGACCAGCTTCGATGGCCGGGCTCGTGATTGGACCGGCACACCGCTGGCCATCACCGGTGCTGTTCCGGATGACCTCCGGCGGGCCTTCGGTGATCTGGGGTTCGCGGCCTTCGATCTGCCCGCAGAATTGAAGCCGATCTACCACGCGGCGGCGGTGCTGACGTCAGGCCATGCGGCCACCCTGTGGCTGGGCGCCGAGGCGCTGTTGCGGGCCCAGGGGGTAGCCCTCCCAGGCCGCGGCCTGCTGCCCCTGGCCGAGGCCACCCTTCGCAATGTAGGAGAGCTTGGCGCCACGGGACGCACGGGTCCCTTTGCCCGGGGTGACGAGGCCACCATCGCCCGGGATGCGGCAGCGCTTCCAGATGCCTGGCGTGACATTTTCCTGAAACTGGGGCGCATGCATGGCTGACTTCAGGCCGCCGCTTCCGCTGCGCGCGCCCACACCCGAAGGCTGGGCGGCCGCTGCCCTGGAGGATCCCGCGGCACTGCTGTCCGATCACGCCCACTGCGAAAAGAAAGCGGCCCTCAGTGCCCTGAACCTCAGCCAGTCCTTGGCAGATATGCCCAGGGCCTCGGTGCTGCTGGCGCGGATTGCGGAAGAGGAGCTGAACCATTTCCGGCGGGGGCTGGAAGCTCTTCAGGGCTTCGGGTGGACCCTGCGTCCGGACGGTGGAAACGCCTATGCCAAGGCCCTTCATCAGCAGGCCACCAAGGGGCTGCTGGACCGCCTGCTCATCGCGGCGCTCATCGAGGCCCGCAGCTGCGAGCGGCTGTGGCTGCTGGAGCGGGCCTGGACTTTGAACCCGGCACCCGGGTCCGCCCCCTGGTTGGCTTTCCTGCTGGAACTGGAGCGGTGCGAAGCCGGGCATGCGCTGGGCTACCGGAGCTTGGCCGAGGAGCGCTTTGGCGCCCAGGCGCGCGCTCGCCTGGACTGGTGGCTGGACCGTGAAGCCGAAGTCATCCTGACACTGCCCTGGAGGTCTGCGGTCCATTGAGCCCTGTTATCGGCTGAACAGGTCTCTTAACCAGGGGTAAGCCCGTTCGTGGCATCCTGAAGGGACTTCCGAGGCAGCCTATGTCCACTGTTCCTGACCATGGTCTCAAAGAGATGGTGCCTGTCTTCGGCCCCGAGGCCCTGGGCGTGGGTGCCCATGGCAGCTTCCATGCGTCCCTGCAGCGCCTCAGTGACGAGGGGGACCTCAAGGCCCGCCTCCTGCTTTCGGCCCTGTCGCACTTCGCCGCCAAAGGCTACGACGGGGTGCAGGTGAAGGAAGTGGCCGAGGAGGCCGGTGTCTCCAAGCCCACGCTCTACTATCACTTCGGCAGCAAGGAAGGCCTCTTCCGGCAGCTTTGCCTCGTGTCGCTGGCCAGCATGGCCGTGCGCATCCAGGCCATGGTTGAGCCCTTTCTCGCCAAACCCATCGAGGGTGTGCGGGCCGTAGATGAGGCCTGCCTGAAGCTCTCCCGGGCCTACCTCGGCCTGCTGCTCGAAAGCCAGGAATTCACCGGCTTCATCCTGCGTTCCATCGCCGTGCCATCACCGGATTCCAGTTTCCGGGACCTGATGCCCCTGGTGGAGAAGGGACTGAGTCCCCTCGGTCTCTTCGTGCACCACGTCTTCGGCACCAGCCTGGAACAGGCCCGCAAGGAGGTGCTGCTCTTCACGTCCCTGGTGGGCTCGCTCATCGAGGATAAGCTGCGAGATCCGCAGTACCAGATCACCGACGACGAGATCCAGTGGGTCACTCGGCGCTGGTTGCACGGCGTCCTGGGCTGAGGCCGGCCATGGCACAACCTTCTCCGATCCGGGCCACCTTGCGTCCCGTGGACTTGACCCAGCATCTATTCGAAGTGGAGCTGACTTTTCCAGCTGAGGCCTTGGCTCTCGGTGCGGTGGCAGCGATACCAGCCTGGACGCCAGGATCCTACCTGGTGCGGGACTACGCGCGATTCGTGGATCGGGTGAGGCTCCTGGAGGGCCGGAAGGAACGGCCCCTGGACAAACTCGACAAGCAGCGCTGGCAGCTGCCCGCCTCGACACGGGATCTCACCCTTCGCTACCGGGTCTATGGCAATGATCTGACCGTGCGCACCAATCACGTGGATGCCACCCACGCTCAGATCATCCCGGCAGCGACCTTTCTCTACCTCGAAGGGCAGCTGGAACGGCCGGTGGAGGTCCGCTTCGAAGGGTTCCCCGCGGATTGGAAGGTGGCGTCGTCTTTGCCCCTAAAGCAGGGTGCCTATCGCGCCAGGGATGTCGACACGCTGGTGGATTCCCCGTTCGAGCTGGGCACCTTCCGGACCCGCCGCTTCAAGAGCGGTGGCGCCGCGTTCGAGCTGGCCTTCACAGGTGCGCATCACGGCGACGAGAGCCGCATCGCCGAGGCCACCCAGAAGATTGTGGAGGCCGCAGGCGCCATCTTCGGCGGGTTTCCGTTCAAGCGTTACGTGTTCCTGTTCACCTTCGCGCCGAAACTCCGGGGCGGCCTCGAACACAGGGATTGCACCAGCCTCATTGCCGATAGCCACGCCTTCGACAAGCCCGAGGGCTATCACGCCCTCTACCAGCTGGTGGCCCATGAGTTCTTCCACGCCTGGAATGTGAAGCGCCTCCACGACTCTGTGCTGGGCCCCTTCGACTACAGCCGCGAAAACCCCACGAAGCTGCTCTGGTTCCACGAGGGGCTCACGTCCTACATGGAGCACGTCATCGTCCTGCGGGCAGGCGTGGTGCCTTGGAGCCATGCGTCCAAAGAGCTGGCCCGCTGCTGGAGTGAGCAAGTGCAGCGCCCTGGACGCCTCGAGCAGAGCCTCGAGGAATCCAGCTGGGACACTTGGATCCGCCTCTACAAACCGCATGAGTTCAGCCCCAACAGCTCCGTCAGCTACTACGACAAGGGTGAGATGGTGGCTTGGCTCATGGACGCTGTGATTCGCGAGGGTAGCCGCGGCAAGGCGGGACTGGCGGATCTCTTCGCCTTGCTTTGGACCCGGCATGGCGAATCGGGCTTGGCCGATGCCGACGTGCGCCGCGCCTTCCGGGACCTTTCCGGGAAGGAACCTGCGCCCTTCTGGGACGCCTACATTTCGGGCCGGGCTGAACTGGATGCCGCGCCCCTTCACAGGGCCTTCGGACTGACCGTGGAAGTACTCGCCCCCTGGGAAGGGTTGTCTCAAGAGGAGCAGAAGGATCCCGCCGCCCTCCGCCGGGCAAGGGCCTGGACAGGGCTCGTGCTGGCTGCCAATGGCCCCACGGTGCAGAACGTGATTCCCGGGGGCCCGGCCGCGGCGGCTGGTCTCAGCTTCGGCATGGAGATCCTGGCGGTGGATGGCTGGCGCACCACGACCGCTGCGGAGGTCCAGCGCGGCCTTGCCCAGTCGGGTCCCGGGGGGAAGGTCCTCGTGCTGGCAGCGGATCGGGGGCGGGTATTCGAGGTCGTGGTGCCGATTGTGGAGAGCCCTGGGCGCAGCCATCGGCTGGTTCCGGATCCGCGGGCCGGTGCTGCGCAACGAGCCGCCTTCACAGCCTCGTACGGCCAACCCTGGCCAGCTGCGAGGATGAAACAAGGCCCGCGCCGGTGAAAATAGCCGCAGTTCTCGCCGCCCAGAACGAAGCGGATCAGATCGGGGCCGTGCTGGACGGGCTGAAGCCCTTCGGCCTCCACCGCGTCCTGGTGGTGGACGATGGTTCCACGGATGGCACCGGCAGGATGGCTGCCGCGGCCGGCGCCGAAGTGCTGCGCCTCGAAGGCGGGCAGGGCGGGCAGGGCGGGGGGAAGGGCCAGGCCCTGCGCGCGGGCATCGCGCGCGTTCGTCCGGATGATTTTGATTTCTACCTCTTCCTGGATGCGGACGGCCAGCACGATCCCGCAGACCTCCAGCGGTTCTTGGAGCATCTCTCTGCCCACCCGGACACGGACTTCCTCATCGGCTCCCGGTTTCTGGACCGGGCGAAGATCCCAGCCAAACGCTGGCGCACCAACGCGCTGGGCACCTGGACCTTGGGCCGCATCGCAGGCGTGACCTGGGAGGACAGCCAGAGCGGCTTCCGCATGATCCGCAAGAAGGTGCTGGATCGCCTGGATCTCCGCACCACAGGCTTTGCCATCGAGATGGAGATCGCCATGAAGGCCGCCGATTGGAAGTTGCGCTGGGCCCACATCCCCATCCAGGCCATCTATCGGCCTGGGCCGCCGAGGAGCCATTTTCGCGGGGTGATGGACACCTGGCTCATCGCGTGGGAATCGCTGAAGTGCTGAATGAGCTGTCAGCTCTCAACGGATTCGCACCCACGATGGCTGACAGCTGATGGCCGATAGCTGATAGCTTTGAGCCATGATCAATCCCCTCGACTGGGACCTCGGCAATGTGCCACCCGGGGTGGCCTGGGGGGGCGTGGACGAGGCGGGGCGGGGCGCCTGGGCGGGGCCGGTGGTGGCTGCCTGCGCGGTTATGAATGCGCCAACGGTCCACAAGTGGGGCCATGTGCTGAGGGGGGTAAGGGACAGCAAGCAGCTGAAACCTGAACGGCGCGAGGCGCTGGCGGCGGAGCTGAAGGCCATCCTTCCTGCCTATGGCATCGCGGAGATCGATTCCATGGCCATCGACCGGGAGAACATCCTCGAGGCCACGATGATGGCGATGCGACAATCCGTGGCGAATCTGGCTCTGCGGCCTCGGATCCTCTTCATTGATGGCAACCGTGGACCAAGAACGGGTCTGCCCGAGCGCCTGGTGGTGGACGGGGACGCTCTCAGCTGCGCCATCGGGGCCGCCAGCATCCTGGCCAAGGCTCACCGGGACGCGGTGATGATCGCCATGGACGAGGCACATCCTGGCTATGGCTTTGGCCAGCACAAGGGCTACGGCACAGCCCTGCACCGGGCGCGGCTGGCGGAACTTGGCGTGAGCCCGGTCCACCGCATCAGTTATGCGCCCGTGGCAGCAGGGCAGCATTTGGATGAGGAGTTGCGCGACGCGCTGTACCACAGCCTCGACCGCTGCGACTCGGTGGCCGGGCTCCGGGACTGGGTCGAACGGGAACTTCGGCCTTCATACGGCCACCTGAAATTGGTGTGGGTCGAGACGCTGCGGCGGCGTTACGCGGACCGTCTGGCCCAGCTGGCCCTCACGATAGATCCGGCCAGGGAGGCCGAATGACGGACGTGGCCCTGGCTTTGATCCGGCGCGGCGAGCGCTGGTTCCTCCAGCGGCGCGATCCAGCCAATCCAGTACTGCCCGGCCTTTGGGAATTCCCGGGAGGAAAGGTCGAAGAAGGCGAGACGCCCGGGGAAGCCCTGGGTCGGGAGCTCCTGGAAGAGGCGGGCATCGTCCTCCGGGTGGCCCGGCCAGGGCCGATCCTCGAAGGGGTGCTCCGCCTCCACCCCTTCCTGGTGGATGCGGAAGGAGCTCCCTGCACCGATCTGGCCTGGGGCTGGTTCACGGCGGAGGAGATGCTCCGTCTGCCCATTCCCCCGATGAATGTCGCGTTGCTCGATCTGATGGCGCAGGGGGCGGAGGGGCGACCCGGCTCCCTCCTTCCGTTCTGATAGGCTGAAGAATGTTCAGGGTTTGTTTTCAAATTGGGGTGCGACTCACTCCCAATTTGAAAACAGACCCCAGGCCCGGAGATTCCATGTCGCGATTCCTCATTCGGACCTTTCTTTGTGCCCTTGCCGCCTCTGGCCTCTTCGCCCAGCAGACGGAGGTGGTGCTGAGCGCCACCAGCAGCGCGAAGCTGGTGCTGGCCATGACCTCGCCCAAAGTCACTGGGGTGGACGAGGCTGCGGTCCGCATGGAGTTCACAGCGGTCCTCAAGCGGGATCTCGATGAGACGGGTGTCATCGCCATGCTTCAGGAACGGTTGCCGGCTGATGCCGCGCCCCTGGCGGCCTGGAAGGAGGCCGGGGCCCAATGGTTGTTGAACACCAAGCTGTCGAAGGCCGCCAACGGCGATCTCAAGCTGGAGGCCTCCGCCCTGGACACTGCGGCCGAAAAAGGTGTGTTCACGCGCACCTACAATGCCAACAGGATCGTGCCGCTCCGCTACCTCGCCCACTACCTCGCCGACGATCTGATCGGCCGCCTGACCGGCGAAAAGGGAGTGGCTTCCAGCCGCATCGTGTTCGTGCGCCAGGTCTCCCCGGGCGTGAAGGAGATTTTCCAGCTGGATCGCGACGGGGCGGGGCTCCTGCAACTCACCCGGCACGGCAGCCTGACCCTCTCGCCGACGGTGGCAGCCGACGGCCGATTGGCCTACGTCACCTACAAGGGAGGCTCCCCGGAAATCTGGGGTCAGCGTCACAAGGACGGACCCCACGAGAAGTTGTATCCCGCTAGCGGTGGAGGCGGCCTGGTGTCCTCGCCGGTCTGGTCGCCGGATGGCAAGCGCCTGGCCTTCGTGCAGGGCGACCGCCGTGGCAATAGCGACATCATGATGCTGGACCTTGCTGCGGGCCGGGCCCGGCGGTTGACGGACGGCAACGGCATCAATACCGAGCCGAGCTGGAACCCGAACGGCAACCAGCTTGCGTTCACGTCGGACCGCGAAGGTGGCCCCCAGGTGTTCCTCATGCAGGATGACGGCTCGAACCTCCGCCGCCTGACCGGTGAAGGGTCCTACAACGCCAGCCCCTCCTGGAGTCCCAACGGTGCCACGGTGGCCTACGTGTCCCGGTTCGAGGGCAAGTTCGATCTTTTTGTCTACAAGCTGGGGGAAGGAAAGGCCTACCAGATCACCACTGGTGTGAGCACTTCTGAATCGCCCGCCTGGTCCCCTGATGAGCGCCGGCTGGTCTTCACCAGCAATCGCTTCGGTTCGTCTCAGATCTTCACCACCGACCTCTCGGGTCGCCAGATCGTTCGGCTGACGGAGCTTGGGGGTTGCCAGAGCCCCCGGTGGATTCGCGGGCGCTGAAAAATAATTGGCAATTCTCTGAGTACGGTCCCTCTATACTCAAACCCATCCTGGAGGAACAACCCTATGCGATACGGAATCTACCTCGTCCCCGCAGCCATCGTGCTCACCCTTGGCAGTCTGGCCTGCAAGCCGCCCAAGACCGCTGAGGAGATCAAGGCTGAAACTCAGGCTGCCTTCAACGAGGGCTACCAGGCGTTCAAGGATGGGAAAGCCCGTGAGACCAATCCCTATGTGACCGCCAAGGATGCCAAGTCAATCCCCCACAAGATCCAGGGCTGGAACGACGGTTGGGACAAGGCCAAGGCTGACCAGGCCGCTGCCGATCAGGCTGCTGCCGAGAAGGCCGCTGCCGACAAGGCCGCCGCCGATGCGAAGGCCGCCGCTGACCGGATCGCCGCCGAGGAAGCTGCTCGCAAGGCCACTGCCGATGCCGAGAAGGCCGCTGCCTTCAAGAAGGCTGCCGAGGCAGCCCTCCAGACCATCCACTTCGATTACGACAAGGCTGAGATCAAGGAGAAGGACCGCGCCATTCTTTAGGGCATCGCCGATTTCATGAAGGCCTTCCCCGCGGGCAAACTCGAGATCGAAGGCCACTGCGATGAGCGCGGTACCAACGAGTACAACCTGGCCCTTGGCAACCAGCGCACCGCAGCTGCCCTGGCCTACCTCAAGACCCTGGGTGTGGATGAGGCCCGCTTCACCACCATCAGCTATGGCAAGGAGAAGCCCCTCTGCACCGAGGCGAAGGAATCCTGCTGGAGCCAGAACCGCCGCGGCGAGTTCAAGCTCAAGTAGCCTCACCCATTTCACGCGAAGCGGGGGCAGTCGCCCCCGCTTTTCGTTTAGGATGGAAACAACTCAGGAGTCCCCATGAGCACTCGCACGATGATGCTTCCCGTCCTGGCCGCGCTGCTCGCCATTGGCTGCAACTCCGAAGACCAGCTTCGCCGGGTGGAGCAGGAAGTGGGAGATCTCAAGCTGGAGGTCTTCAAGCTCCGCCAGTCGGTGGAGGAAGGCAACAAACGGGCGCAGTCGGACCAGCAGGCTTCGGCCGAGGCTCGCGGCCAGGACCGCCGCTTCCAGGCGGATCTTCAGGAGAGCCTGCGGCAGGTGCAGGACACCACCCGGGTGCTGAACAACCGCCTCAACAGCCAGTCCCGGGGCGGCAGCCGGCCGGTCGCCGACCCCCAGCCTTCTGCTGCCGTCTCCGCCGAGGATGAACGGGCCTTCAACGCGGCCGTGCTGGATTACAACCGAGGGAACTACCCACTCGCGGCCGAGGGCCTTGACCTCTTCCTGAAGACCTACCCCCAGACCACGAAGCGAGCCGAGGCCCTCTTCTTCCTCGGGCTCTGCCACTACAACCAGCGCGCCTTCGACAAAGCCCAGGCCACCTTCGACCGGATCATCAAGGACCACGCGGCCTCCCCCCAGTTCCTGCCCGCCAAGCTCAAGCGCGCCCAGTGTTTTCTCAAGCAGGGGCTCAAGCCTGCCGCCGTGAAAGCCTTCCGCGAGCTGGTGGACGGGTTCTCCGGCAGCGCCGAGGCCCGCACGGCCCAGCAGGAACTGAGTGACCTGGGCCTTTGAACCGGTCCACCGTGACTTCGGAAACCTGGCGCGTCCCCGTCCGCATTGATTTCGCGGGAGGGACGCTGGATTTATGGCCCATCTACGCCATGATGGGCGGCTGCCTCACCGTGAACGCTGCCGTGGATTTGTGGATCGAGATCGAGGTGTCCCGGACTCGACCCGGCCACAGGATCACCAGCCGCGACCTCGGTTTGGATCTCTCCTTCCGGACCTGGCCCACGGAACCGCCCCGGGACCTCTCCTGGGTATGGCGGGTCCTGGACGCCTCGGGCGTGCCGCCCGCCTCCGTGGTCATCCATAGCCCCGTGCCCCAGGGATCGGGACTGGGGGTCTCCTCCTGTCTGGGGGTGGGACTCCTGGGCCTGGCGCTGGGTGTGGAAGCCGGTGAAGGTCTTGCATCCAAAGTACCGATGCTACGTGACTTGGAAAGTAGGGAGCTTCAAACGCCCACGGGCTGGCAGGACTACTATCCGGCGGCGCTGGGGGGGGCCCTGGCCCTCCACTGGGACGGTGCCGCCCCGCGCTGGGAACAACTCGAACCCCACCACGGCCTGTTGGCCGATCTGGTGGTGTTCTACACCGGGAAGCCCCATCACTCCGGCCTGACGAACTGGGAGGCCTACAAGCGCTTCATTGAGGGCGACACGCAGACGCGACAATCGCTGTCCGATATTCGAGAAATCGCCCGGGACATGGCCCTGGCGCTGCCTTCCGATCCGGCGGCAGTGGCGGACCTGCTGGAGCGGGAGGGCCGGTCCCGGGTGCGGATGTCCCCCGCCGTGGAGACCGACGCCATGCGGGCCGTGCGCGACCGTGGCCGTCGCGAGGGCTGGTACGCCGGCATGAAGCCCTGCGGCGCGGGCGGCGGAGGCTGCTGCCTGCTGGTGGTGAAAGACGGGCAGCGCGAGGCGGCCGAAGCCACGCTGCGGGACATGGGGCTGCCGCCGCTGGAGCTGAGGATTACCCCAAAGGGTCTGCACAAGCTCTGATCAGCTCCGCCAGGTCTGGCGCCCCCAGTGGCACCTGGCCCGGCGTATCCAGCAGGTCTCTGAGCCGCTGATCCCGATTCCCCAAAGGCAATTCATGGAGGTCTCCCCGGGCCACCCAGCGCAAGCC
>JANXYT010000357.1 GCA_025355915.1 Holophagaceae bacterium | reverse complement strand
TGTGGATGTTGCGCCCCGTCGACAGGTCCATCACCGTGTCGCCGCCCCAGCGGATCGACCACACCATCTTCTCGACCTCGTCCTCGACCGAGGAGGTGACGGCGGAGTTGCCGATGTTGGCGTTGATCTTCACCAGGAAGTAGCGGCCAATGATCATCGGCTCCAACTCGGAATGGTTGATATTGCAGGGAATGATTGCACGACCGCGGGCGATCTCGTCGCGCACGAACTCCGGCGTGATGCGGCTCTTCAGCCCTGCGGCCTCGCGGCCCAGGTTCTCGCGGATGGCGATGAATTCCATCTCGGGCGTGACGATCCCCTGCTTGGCATAGTGCATCTGGCTGACGTTGCGGCCGGCCTTGGCGCGCAGGGGTTTGCGGTCAGCGTGGAAGCGGATCGCGTCCAGGTCCTTGTCCCGCTCGCGGAGCTTGCGGTAGAGGCTGGTGGCGCCCGGCAGCTCCTCCACATCGCCCCGGCCCAGGATCCAGTCCTGGCGCAGGGGCTGTAGGCCCTTGGCCACGTCGATGGTGACGGCCGGATCCGTGTAGGGACCGGAGGTGTCATAGAGCACCACCGGCTCGTTCTCGGTGAGCTGATCCTTGTAGTCGCGGGTGGGGTGGAGCTGGATCTGCCGGAAGGGAACCTGGACGCCGGGCAGGGAACCCGCCACATGGATCTTGCTGGAAGCGGGGAAGGGCTTCAGGCAGGCCGCCAGGGCCGCGTCATCCACGGGGAGGGCCCCGGGCGCCGGCGTGAAATTCGATTGCATGGTCATGGAAACTCCGGACTTGAGCAAATCGGGACAGGATTGATCCCCGAAGATGAAAGTTTATCGCGAGGGGGCAAGGGCGACGAATTCAAAGATTATCGATGGGCTGCCGATAGGGAGTCCACGGAGCCCTCCCATGCCGGACAAGCCCCAGGAAAGCCAAGCCATCCCCGATCAGCTCATGCAGATAGCGCAGGAGCAAGAGGGGGGGGCGGAGCGGGTGCTCGGCCAGATCGAGGTCGTACAGCACAGTTTCGAGGAAATCCAGAACCTCGCGAAGGAATGTCAGGAGCTCTTGCGGAACGTGGTCCCACCTTCGGATGAACTGGAATCCCTCACGGCCAAGCTGGAGGAGATCGGGTTCCACGCCGACAACGGGGCCTACAACATCCAGGGCGCCTTCGACCTCTACCAGTACCAGGACGTGGTGCGGCAGAAGCTTGAGCGCGTGGGCCGGAGCCTCATCGAGGTGTCCCATTACGTGCTGGCGCGCCTCCAGCCCACTGGAGAACACCTGCCGAAAATGGCGCCCTCCGGCCGGGATATCCTCCACCGCGAGCCGCAGATGGCGGATGTGACCAAGGTGGATGCGGATTCCGTGGTCGCGGAATTCTTCGCCAAGGCCCTGGCTGAAAAGGCCGCCAAGAAGGCCGAGGGATAGTCACTCCCGGGTGTGATAATCGATCCCAGGGAGGGATCATGCCCCGTCGCGTCCTTTTTATCAGCAGCCTGGCCCTAGGACTTGTCGCTTCGGCTCAGCCCCAGGAGGATCCAGTCCTGCGGGCCCGCGCCCAGCGGGCCTCGGCCCAGGGCATTGCCGACGGGGACCTGCCCCCGGTGCCCCGCGGCATCGTGGAGCCTCCACCTCTGCCTCCGCCCGAAGCCCATGTGAAGGACGACCGGAAGGCGCGACGGGCCAAAGGGAAGGTCAAGCGGGGGAAGGCTGGTGTCAGGAAAGGAAAGGTCGCTGCTACAAGATCCAAAGCTCAGGCCAAGGGAAAGGGCCGATGAGGATCGGTGTCCTCACCTCCGGCGGGGATGCCCCGGGGATGAATGCGGCCATCCGCGCGGTGGTCCGGCAGGCGGACGCGCTTGGCCATGAGGTCTGGGGCATCCACCGTGGCTACCAGGGCATGCTGGAAGGGGATATGGACCCGCTGCCCAGCCGGTCCTGCGCCAACATCCTGCAGCGGGGCGGTACGATGCTCCACACGGCCCGATGCGCAGCCTTCCGCGATCCCCTGCGTCGGACTGAGGCCGCATCGAAGCTGAAGGAAGCGGGAATCGAGGCCCTGGTCATCATCGGGGGAGATGGCAGTTTCAGGGCGGCGGAGACGTTCCAAAGGGAGCACGGGGTGGCCTGCGCGGGCATCCCCGGCACCATCGACAACGATCTTCCTGGCACGGAGCGGACCCTCGGGTTCGACACGGCCCTCAACACGGCGGTGGAGGCCATCGATCGCATCCGGGACACGGCCTCCAGCCATGGCCGGCTCTTCCTCGTGGAGGTCATGGGCCGCAGCTCAGGGATGCTCGCGGTCCACACCGCCATCGCCTGCGGGGCCGAGGCGGTCCTCTATCCCGAGTCCCCGGAGGACAGCTACGAGGCGCTGGTGTCCGGTTTGAACGCCAGCTGGATGCGTGGGAAGCGCAGTTCCATCGTGGTGGTGGCGGAAGGCGATACCGTCGGCCGGGCCATGGCCGTGGGCGAGCGGTTGAAGCGCGATCACGCGCTGGATCTGAGGGTGGTGGTGCTGGGCCATGTCCAGCGTGGAGGCAGTCCCTCGGCGCTCGACCGCATCTGGGGCAGTCGCTGGGGGGCCGATGCCGTCCTCCGCCTGGACCGCGGCGAAAGCGGTTTCTACCTCGGCGAGGTCGCGGGGGCCCTCGTGGCCCAGCCCCTCTCGCAGATCCTCGAGTCCCAGCCAGTGCCGCCGGGCGACTTGGGTCGGCTGGTGGCCATCCTGGCCCGGTAGTTCAGACGGAATCGCCCCTCTTGTCCGCCGGGGGAAGGTTCAGGGGGAGCATGACCCGGAACCGCGTGCCATGGCCCACCTCGCTCTGGCACTCCATGAAGCCACCATGCTCAGTGACCAGGCCGTACACCACGGAAAGGCCGAGCCCGGTGCCTTTCAATCCCTTGGTCGTGTAGAAGGGTTCAAAGATGCGGTGGAGCCGATCGGGGGGGATGCCGCACCCGGTGTCCTCCACTTCCAGAAAGAGGTAGGGACCGGGCGGCAGGTTATGAGCCAAGGTGGTTTCGGGGCCGATGTCGGATCGGCCCGTGCGGAGGGTGATGTGCCCGGGCGCCTGGATGGCGTCCCGGCTGTTGATGACCAGATTCATCACCACCTGGTGGATCTGCCCGGAATCCAGCAGGGCGTCCGGGAGATCCGGACAAGGCTCCAGGACCAGCCGGATGTCCCCTGGCAGGGCGCGAGCCACCAGGTTTCCGGCCTCAGCGACCAGGACGTTGAGGTTCGTTCTGACCCGGTTCGGTGCCATTTTTCGGCTGAACCCCATAAGTTGGTTGACCAGTTCCCGACCCCGCTGGGCGGCGCCTTGAATCACCCCGAGCCCCTTACGTTGCTTGGCATTCAGGCCCTCGTCGGCCTCGAAAATTTCGCAGTAGCCCAGGATCGCGCCGAGCAGATTGTTGAAGTCGTGCGCGATTCCTCCCACCAGGGTGCCCACCGATTCCAGCTTCTGGCTCTGGAGCAGTTGTTCCTGGATCGCGTGCTGTTCCGTGATGTCCTGCACGGCACCGTGGAACGAGTCCTGGTCCTGGGCCAGGGTCCAGCGGGTCCAGATCGAGTGCCCAAGGCCGTGGCGCATGCGGCATTCGAAGCTGGCCACGAACCCCAATTCAGCCTCTCGCAAGGCCTGCTGAAGCCTTGCCCGATCCTCCTCCTGGATCAGGGTCAATGGCCAACCGGGCTGGCTCCCCATGGCCGTGGGGGACTGCCCCAGGACCAGGTTCGCCGAATCACCCCAATGCATGTGGCGGTTGGGCCCCATGGACCAAGGCACGACGCGGGCCACGCTGGCGGCCTCCAGCATGGATCGGCGCTGCTGGGAGGCCTCCAGCAGGGCTTCCTCTGCCCGGCGGCGGTCGGTGATGTCGCGGTTCGAGACCCTCCGCCCCATCGGCCTGCCTTCGAGGTCGAAGACCGGCACACAGATGTGACTGATCCAGATCTGACGGCCATCCTTGTGGAGAATGCGGAAATCCATGGGCAAGTGATCGCCGCCGCTCCGGGACTCATGGACGTGGTCCTCAAACCTGGATTGATCATCCGGATGGAGGATTCGAGTCAACAGATTCAGGTCTGCGGCGAAGGCTTCCGGAGGGTATCCCGTGACCCGCTCGCAGGAGGGGCTCATCCACTGGATCCCACCCTCCTTCGAGAGCCAGTACTCCCAATCGTAGGTGAAGTCGGCCACGGTCCGGAATCGCTGCTCACTGACCGCGAGAGCCGCCTCGGCCATCCGACTGTCGTGAATATCATTGCAGGCCGCCAGGAATCCATCGAAGCGCCCGTCGAGGCCGTAAATGGGCTTGCCCTGGCCCTGCACCCAGCGGTAGCCACCGCCTTGGTGCCGCATGCGGAATTCCATGGCCATGGGTTGCAGGCTGGCCATGGCCGCCGCATAGGTCTGCATCAGGACGGGCTGATCCTCCGGGTGGACCCACTCGGCCCACTGATTCCCCCGCAGGTGGTCCAGGTCCGAACCCGTGAAATCCAGCCAGGCCCGGTTGATGTACTCGCAGCCACCGTCCGGCGTGCCCTTCCAGACCAGGAAGGGCATCTCCATCATGAGGCTTCGGTAGCTGTCCCGAACCTGGTCGATGGTGGCTTCCCGGGGTGCGGCCGCTTGCCGCCGGGTGATATCGACCATGACGCCCCGCAGGCGCTCGACCCTGCCGTCCCGGACCACGACGGACACCAGATCCTGCAGCCACACCGTGCGGCCGCCCTGGGCGATCATGCGGTACTCAACGGAATCTCCCCGCTGGTTTCGAGTGGCTTCGGCACGGAAGGCCACGATCCCGTCGCGGTCCTCAGGATGAAGGTGGTCGACCCAGAACGTGGGTTCTTCGAGCCATTGGGACATGGGATAACCCAGGATCTGCTCGGCCTGACGGCTCACGAACAGCGTCTGCGCGGTGGCGGGATCGGCTTCCCAGACGATGCCGTCGAGAGAATGGATCAATTCCGCCATCTGGGGATCGGGGGACATTGGCTGTCCTAATCTAGTGGAAGGATGGAAGGCCCCAACTCCAACATGGGGACGAGACTTTTTCGTCCAGTACAGGCCCAGGGATGACTTTCGGAATGATTGCTCACCCAGAGATCCGTAATCATTACATGGTCAATTCGCCCTGGACGGACCCGAGAAGGGGTAATCCATTCTTGTGATGGCAGTCACCCCCATGGTTTTCTGGAGAGGCCGCGCCTGGGCGGTACGGAAGGAGGCGTGATGCCGGACACGGGTAGTTATCAGTCCTTGGTCGCCGTCGTGATGGCTGGAGGCCGCGGGACCCGGTTCTGGCCCCGCAGCCGGAACGCCCGGCCCAAGCAGTTCCTGGCCATCGTCGGCACCGAGACCCTGCTCCACCAGACTGTGCGGCGGCTCGACGGCCACGTGCGTCCTGATCACATCTTCGTGGTGACCACGGAGGATCTGGCCGCTGAAACCCGGCGCATGCTGCCGGAGCTTCCTCCGGAAAATGTCCTTGTCGAGCCGGAGGGCCGCAACACCGCGCCCTGCCTGGCCCTGGCCCTGGTGACCATCGAGCAGCGGCTCAAGGATGCGGTCATGGTCGTCCTCAGCGCCGATTCCTGGATCGGCGACCGCGAGCGGTTCCTGGCCGATATCGAGATCGCCGTCACCCACGCCGCGGAAAAGCGCGACCTGGTCACCTTCGGCATCCGCCCCACCTATCCGGAAACCGGCTACGGCTACATCGAGACCGAAGGCGAAGGGGAGGTCCTGGGGGTGGCAGCCTTCCGGGAAAAGCCCAGCTACGAAAAGGCGGTGGAGTACCTGGATTCCGGCAGCCACTTCTGGAACGCCGGCATGTTCGTGTGGACCCTG
>JANXYT010000328.1 GCA_025355915.1 Holophagaceae bacterium | reverse complement strand
GCCGGCGACGGCGAGGTTGGCATGGGTGGTGTAGGGGTCCATCTGGAAATCGGCGCTCTCGAAGGTGCCAGCTCCCACATAACCCACGGCCGAACTGGGGATGGTCCCGAAGAGTGCGGAGAGGGACCCGGCGCCGGTGGGAACGGCGGACGTGCCCATGAGCTGGAAGTTCGAGACACCGTTGGTCCAAGCCCGGCTTTCGGCGGTGCTAAAGTCCACCGTAGAGGGGATGGGGGCGTTGTTGGCCCAGGCCCAAAGGGCCATTTCCACGGGGATGCGCACTGCAGCGAGGGCGGGGGTGGGATTCAGCGGATCCGTCGGAATAAAGCCGGCCCCAGTGGTGATGAAACGGCCCATGAGGACGAGGTCGTTCCTGGAGGTAATGGTTGTGGTGGCGGATGCAGCGATGAGGTCATCCATCACCTTCGCGTAACCCGAAAGCTGGATATTGGTGCTGGCGGTCACCAGGGCATTGGCGCGAACCGCCTCAAGGGCGAGGAACTGTCCGGTGAGGGGTGTGGTGGATTTGAGGGCTTCGAAATAGAGGGTGCCGCGGATGGGGGCACCGGTGGTGTCCTTCACTTTGTTTGTCACCACGTACAGGTAGCGGTAACCGGGAAGGAGAGGCACCTTCGGCATGGCGTAGACGCCCATGCCCGTACCGGCTGGTACGAAGGAGAACGTGGAGAAGGTGAACAGGCCGGAGATGTCCGTGAAGGTCAGCGGATTGTTCTCAAAGCTGGAGGGGTTGACGGCGGCCGACTGGTCGGGCGTCACCTGGAAGATCTTGATGTTGGTGCCGTTCACCGTGGTGGTGTCCAGGTCCGCGGAGAATCCGATGTAGATGGGGGCATTCACACCGGACACGGCGTGGGTGTTGCCCATTTCCTTGAGATTCACGTAGGCCAAGGCCTTGTCCGGTGTGAGGGGTACTCCGGGGGCGATATTCAGGGTGCCGGCAGCCGGGGTGGCGGTGGCCGTGTAGGTGGTGGAGGTCACCGAGGCCGTCACCAGCACGTTCGGCAGGGGCACATTGCCCGTGCTGGGATCGAACACGGCTGTGGTGGGCTGGGGCGTGGAAGCCGGGGAGGGGGCCTTGCTGTCGCCGCCGCCGCTGCACCCGAGGAGGGCCAGCAGGGACATGCCAAGGAACGTTTGGCACAGGTTTACGCGCATTGCTTCACCTCATGGGTGTGGTTAGGGGAAAGCCAGGATGGGTCTCCAGACGATAGGCGGGCCGGAGCTGAAATTCCACAAAAAAGAGGGGCCCCGGATGGGGCCCCTCTTTGAACGGTGGGTGAGCTAATCGGTCACTGCAAAGACGACCTTGTCATTCTTAAAGCGGCTCACGGTGATGAGCTCCACGGTGGCGCTCTGCTTGTCTTCGCTAAGGGTGAGCTTGTAGTGCTCGTCCTTCAGGTAAGAGCCAGGAACCACGTTCACCTTGCCGATCTTCTTCAGGCCCAGGTCAGCGGCCTTGATGCTGATGGTCTTCGCGGAACGGAGGTCGAGGCTCTGGGTGAAGACCTCGTCGCGCCAGTTCTTGCCTGCGCGATCCTTGGCGAAGACGGGGATCTCGATGATGCCCTCGGCCTTCAGCTTGTCCCGGGTGCCGACAACGTAGTGCAGCGAGTTCAGGCTGGCCACCTGGCTGGCGTTATCGGACTGGAGCTTGGCGCGCTCTTCGATGAGGCTGGAGCGCTCAGAACGGAGGCCCACGATCTCCTCCTCGATCTTCTTCTTCTGGCTGTCGAGGTCGGTGACCTCTTCCTGCAGCTTCTCGTTCTGGGCCACGGCCTCGTCCCGCTCGCCTTCGACCTTCTCGCGTTCCTGGCGCACCAGCTCGTTGGGGCTGATCTTCGACCGGCCTTGGGCGACCCAGGTGCCATAGGTGCCGTTGGCGTAGAAGTGGTAGACCTCGAAGCCCGGGGACAGCTTCTCCAGAATGGCCACGTGGCTCACCAGCTTCTTGGCCTCGGCCTCGGGCACACCCTTCTTCTTCAGGAAGCGCATGGCCATGCCGTAGTGGCTGTCATTCATCTTCGCCAGGTCGGGCTTGGGCAGGTCGGCCCGGAGCTTGGCGAGCCGGGCATTGAGGTCCTTGATCTCCTTGTCCTTGTCCAGCACCTCCTGGAGGATGGCCTGGTAGGAGCTGTTCTTCTCGTTCTTGATGCGCTCTTCCAACGCCTTCTTCTGGTCGTCGGTGAGCTGGAGCGTCTCCGCATTGGGCCGGATGTCATTGACCCCCGCCTGGGCCAGTTTTTTCTGCTGGTCAGTGCCGGCCTGATTCAGTTGCTGGCTGGCCTTGTCAGCCTCGGCGGCCTTCTGGGTCAGTTCGCGGATCTGCGGATCCTCCCGCTTGCAGGCGGTGGAGACCAGCAGGAAGGACGCGGCCATGAGAGCCAGGGCAAGCGTCGGGCGGCGGAATGGGTTCATGGGTTCCTCCACGTGGGGGCGGTGGGTGGCGCGTCGAAGACTGGCAACTCCCCACCTTAGTCCTCAAGGTTAGAGCAAGGCTAGAACATGGCAAGGTTTCCCGCGTCATCCGAAAGGTGTAAGGGCCATCGATGGCGCGATATACTCATTGTTTCCTCCCGACAGCTGTTTGGAGGTGTTCCGAAGGAGTCCGGCATGGCGGCCCAGGGGCGTCACCTGTTCACATCCGAGAGTGTCACCGAAGGGCACCCCGACAAGATGGCGGACCAGATTTCCGATGCCGTGCTCGACGCGGCCCTGAAGGATGATCCCCGCAGCCGCGTGGCCTGCGAGACCCTGCTGACCACTGGCCTCGTCTTGGTGGCGGGCGAGATCACCACCGAGACCTACATCCCGGTCGCCTCGCTGGTTCGTGACGTGGTCAAGGACATCGGCTATGACCACCACATCAAGGGCTTCGACTATGCCACCTGCGCCGTGATGGTGACCATCGACCAGCAGAGCCCCGACATCGCCATGGGCGTGGACACCGGTGGGGCCGGCGACCAGGGCCTCATGTTCGGTTACGCCTGCGGCGACACCCCCGAATTGATGCCGGCGCCCATTCAGTACAGCCACCTGCTGACGCGGAAACTGTCCGAGGTCCGCAAGAATGGCCAGCTGCCCTGGTTGCGGCCGGACGGGAAATCCCAGGTCACGGTCGAATTCGACGGCGGCAAGGTTCAGCGCATCCACACCGTCGTCATCTCCACCCAGCACGATGAGCATGTCACCCAGAACACCATCCGTGACAGCGTCCTCAAGGACGTGATTCACGCAGCGCTGCCCGCGGAGCTGTTGGACGCCCAGACGGTCTACCACGTGAACCCCACCGGGCGGTTCGTGGTGGGCGGCCCCATGGGCGACACGGGCCTCACGGGCCGCAAGATCATCGTCGACACCTACGGCGGCACCGGCCACCACGGCGGCGGCGCGTTTTCGGGCAAGGATCCCAGCAAGGTGGATCGCAGCGCCGCCT
>JANXYT010000274.1 GCA_025355915.1 Holophagaceae bacterium | reverse complement strand
TGCCCGGAGTCATCCAGCAGGGCCCCCACCGTGGCATTCAACACGGACTCGCCCGCCGCCTTCCGGGCCTGGGCCTCCGCGTTCAGGGCGAAGATCGGATCATCTGCCGGAAAGGCGCGCCGGGTGGGAATGAGCTGGTGGGTCATGTCCCAGATTAACCTGAAGCCATGGCGCGACCGGAACCCTCCCAACGATTCTCCACCGCGCTGCTCATTCTGGGCGCGGCGCTGGCCCTGGCCCCCTTCACGCCCGCCGCCGCGGCCCTGGTGGGCGGGGCGCTGCTGGCGTTGACGGTGGGGAATCCGAGGCAGGTCGTCACGCGCGCCTGGACGCACCGCCTGCTCCCCTTGGCCGTCGTGGGTCTGGGGGCGGAGATGAACCTGCGGGCGGTGGCCAGGGCGGGCCTGCATGGCCTGGGCTACACGGCCCTCAGCCTCGTGCTGGTGCTGGCCCTGGGCTGGTGGCTGGCCCGATGGCTGAAGGTCGAGCGCGACGCGGGCCTGCTGATTTCGGTGGGCACGGCCATCTGTGGCGGTAGCGCCATCGCCGCCGTGGCGCCCGTGCTCCGCGCGAAAGAGCACGAGATCTCGGTGGCCCTCGCCACGGTCTTCCTGCTCAACGCCGCGGCCCTGGTGCTCTTTCCGCCCCTCGGCCATGCGGCGGGCCTGGGCCAGGAGGCCTTCGGCCTCTGGGCGGCGCTGGCCATCCACGACACCAGTTCCGTGGTGGGCGCGGGTCTCGCCTATGGCCCCCGGGCCCTGGAGGTGGCCACCACCGTGAAGCTGGCCCGGGCCCTGTGGATCGTCCCGCTCACGCTGAGCCTCGGCTGGATGGTGGCGCGGCGCGGTGAAGCCTCCAGCGACGCGCCGCCCGTAAAGAAGCCCTGGTTCATCGCCGGCTTCCTGGTCATGGCCGCCCTGGTGACCTTCGTGCCCGTCCTGCACGCGCCGGGTCAGCTCCTCGCGGCCGCCGCCCGGCGGGTACTGGTCCTGACTCTCTTCCTCATCGGCGCGGGCCTCAGCCGCGAGGCCCTCCGTAATGTGGGCCTGCGCCCCTTCCTCCAGGGTTTGCTGCTGTGGCTGATCGTGGGCTCGCTGAGCCTAGGCGCGGTGAAAATGGGGTGGCTGACGGTGGGGTCATTAGGTCCTGTCACCTCGATTTTGAAATGAAACCGCAGATGATCGCAGATACATGCCGGCCCACCCATGAAAGGGATCACAGCCATGGCGAGTCCGTCATTCCTCAGGTGCGGCCCAATGCCATGCTCGGCCTTCCTGGTGCCTTGGCGGTGACTCTTGATATCTGCGCCCATCCGCGCCATCTGCGGTTTCAAGTTTCGGTTCTGCTTTTGAACCCCGATACTGCAAGTTCGATCCATCGAGGTGTGCATGATCCGCTCCTTCCAAGGCATGGTCCCCAAAATCGGTTCGCGCGTATTCGCCCCCGACAGCGCGCTGATCCTCGGTGACGTGACCATCGGCGACGACGCCAGCATCTGGTTCAACTGCGCCATCCGCGGCGACGTGAACTGGATCCGCATCGGGGCGCGCACCAACATCCAGGATGCCTGCTGCCTGCACGTCACCAACGCGAAGTGGCCGCTGCTCATCGAGGACGAGGTGAGCATCGCCCACAACGTGATGCTGCATGGCTGCACCATCCGGAAGGGCGCCCTCATTGGCATGAGCACCACCATCATGGATGGCGCGGAGATCGGAGAAGGCTGTCTCGTGGCCGCGGGAAGCCTGGTGCGCGAGGGCTTCAAGGCGCCGCCCCACAGCCTCATCGCCGGCTGGCCCGCGCTGGTGAAGGGCCCGCTCAGCGAGGGCCAGCGCCAGCTGGTGGGCAGCGTCTGGACCCGCTATGTCCGCTACAAGGAGGCCTACTTCACCGATGGGTGGCCCATGGCCGCAGCCCCGGTGATCGATGCCCCGCAGCCAGGCTTCGCCGGGGGCCATCCCTATCCATAGGAGCCCGGGGGTCACTTCTGCGGCGCGGGCACTTCCGCAGGGGGCGGAACCACTTCCCATCCATTCACGGTGCGATCCTGGACCTCCTGCTGGGTGTGCGTGATGACCTCGCCCTGCAGGATCTGGTCCTGCCCGCCCCGCCGCACCGCCGCCCGGAACTGGATGGACCAGGTGGTCACACCACCCTCCCGCTCCTGGTCGGGATAGACCATGACGGTGCCCAGGGCGCCGGAAGTTCCGCGCTGAAGAGCGGGGGCAGCAGGCGTGATCGGGTTCTTGAGTGACTGAACGAGGGGGTGACTGAATAGGACCTGGAGGAGCGCGTCCTGGGTAGGCACCTGACCGGGGGCCTTGGCACGGAGGTCCTGCAGGGCCATCTCCGCCTGCGTCCGGGCCAGGTCCAGGTTCGACTGCACCGCCACTTCGCGGGCCCGCTCGCGCTGCCCCAGCAGGGCCGGAATGGCGATGGCGCTGCCGATGCCCACGAAGGGCAGCATCACCACCGGCAACACCAGTCCGATGATGCCCGTGACCATGCCCGTGGCCGGCACCGCCTCGTAGATCTCGGGCTGGGCCTTCGCCAGGCGCTTGGCCTTTCCCTGCTGAACCAGCGCGAGAATGCCCAGGATGATGGCGATGGGGAAGCCCACACAGGTGAGGGCGAAGACGATGGCCAGGATGCCGCAGACCTTGGCGGCCTTGGCGCCGGGGGCGGGCGTCAGGAATGCATCAGACTCAGACATGGGGCGCTCCAAATGGGATGAATCAGCATTTCACGAAGCGGACGCCCTCGCCAGGAACATCCCCCTCCCTAATCTATGGCGGGGACGCCGCGCGCGCGGGGGCTTCCAATTACTCGGACAGGCTCCTAGACTTTCCGGACCATGTCCCCCCTGCTGATTCTCCGTGTGCACGCCGATTTGCGCCTTGGGCTGGGCCATGTGGCCCGGGCGCTTGCCCTCCAGGAAGCCTGGCGGGCCCTGGGCGGGCAGGCCTGCATCGCCGTTTCGGGGGACGACCGCGCCCGCCGGGTGGGCGGCGGCACGCACCCTTTTTTGGAGCAGCCCCTGCCCTGCGAGGCGCGGTACATCGGGGAGGACCTCCATGCCCCACTGCCCGACGACGTGAAGTCCCGAGGCTCGGTGGTGCTGGTGGATCAGTGGGATACCAGCGCAGCCTTTCTCCAGGCCTTGCGCCCCCTGAAGGTGGCCGTGATGGAGGACGATACGGACGCCCACGAAACGGCGGACCTGCTCTTCCAACCCTTCCTGGAGGGCGCGCGCTGGCCGGACCATCCCGTCAAGGTGGTGGATGGCCGCAAGGTGCGCCCCTTCGAAACGACCTCGGGCGCCTGCCGGGTGGTGCGGGGGTCCAGCTTCATCGTGGTGGACAAGGCGGCCTTGGAGCTGCGACCCAAACGGATGCCGCTCCAGCCCCTGGCCGTCCACAAGCTGCTGGTCACCTTCGGCGGCAGTGACGGACCCAACCTGGCCCAGAAGGCCTTCGACACCCTCGCCCGGCTCGCCGCCGAGGATCGCTGGCGTGGCGCCTGCACGGTGCTTGCCCCCAACGGAATCCAGGGAAATACCTTCCCGGGCTGCACCGTGGTCCACAGCCTCCCGGGCCTTACCCGGCGGATCCCGGGTTTCGACGCCATCTGGTGTTCCGCGGGCGTCACCCTCGCCGAAGCGCTTTGCCTGGGCATCCCAGCGGCCGTGTGGGGTCAGAACGAACGGCAGCACGCCCTCCTGGCCGATCTCGCCCTGGCCAACGGCTGCTTCGACCTGGGCCTGGGGCCCGAGGCTGATCTGGCCATCGTCCAGGCCGCCCTGGCCCAGTGGCTGGGCCCCGAAGGCCAGGACAACCGCCAGGAGCAGGTTCGCGATGGCATGGCGCTGGTGGATGGACAGGCCGCCTCGCGCCTCGCGCAGGAGCTGTGGCGGCTCGCTGGAAGCTCATCTTAGAAATCCCGGCTTGACCCCCCGGCCCCTCAACGATAAGCTTTCCCTTCTGTGGACTCGCCGCCCCTGGGGTGGCATCTTCGCAGCCCGATTGTGATTCCGGAGCAGGCCATGAGCACGTACTTCCCGAAAGCCAATGAACTCAAGCGCCAGTGGTTCCTGGTGGATGCCTCCGGGATTCCCGTCGGCCGCCTGAGCACCGCCGTCGCGGACGTGCTGTCCGGCAAGAACAAGCCGACCTGGACGCCCTTTCTCGACACCGGCGACCATGTCATCGTCATCAACGCCGAAAAGGCCGTGTTGACCGGCAAGAAGGGCGTGCAGAAGATCTACCGCCGCACCACCACCCAGCCTGGCTCCATGAAGGAAGTCCGCGCCGAGGTGCTGATGACCACCTTCCCCGAGCGCATCATCGAGAGCGCCGTCAAGGGCATGCTGCCCAAGGGCCCCCTCGGCCGGGCGATGTATCGCAAGCTCAAGGTCTATGCCGGTCCCGACCACGAGCAGTCCGCCCAGCAGCCCCAGATCATGACCATCCAGAAGTAAGAGGCGAGGACCCCATGGC
>JANXYT010000272.1 GCA_025355915.1 Holophagaceae bacterium | reverse complement strand
GAGCACCAGCCGGACGGGGTGTTCCTCGATATCGAGATGCCCGGCATGAAGGGCACGGAGCTGATGCACATGCTGCCGGAACCGCGGCCTGCGTTGGTCTTCGTGACGGCCTATCCCCAGCACGCCATCGAAGCCTTTGCGGGTGGGGCGGTGCATTACCTGTTGAAGCCCATTTCGCGGGTGGGGGTGGCTCAGGCGCTGTCCCGCATCCGGCCCAAGGACGAGCCGCTCCAAAAAGAATGGCTGCGGCTGCCGGTTCGGAAGAAGGGCGCGACGCGCCTATTGCGGCCCGAGGAGGTGGAGGCGCTGGTGGCCGACCTGGGGGATTGCATGGCCTGGACCCCGGAAGGGCGCCTGCCCGTGGACGGGACGCTGGCCCACTGGGAGGAGCGGCTTGCCGACCATGGCTTCATGCGGGTTCATCGCAATGCCCTGGTGCGCCTGGACGCCGTCCGGGAAATGACCGCCGACGACGAACTGGTGTTGGCCACGGGCCGGATCGCCATCAGCCGCCGCCGCATGGAGGAGGTACGAACGACCCTGGGGATCTGATTAGCGGTGGGTGCGCAGCAACCAGAGGATGGTGGTGATCGCCAGCGCCGTGAGGGTGGCTGCGCCGGACGCACGGTGGATCCGCGGGACGAACGCCCGGGTGCTCCGTCCCTCCCGCCAGGCCAGGGCTTGCCGCCCGAGCAGGACGGTGGTTCCGGCCGCCATCGCGGTGGCAAGCCAGATGGAGAGTTGGAACCGCGTCAGGTCCCTCGGAAACAGCAGGACGCGCAGACCGACCAGGGTGAACGCGGCCGACATGAGGTGTCCGTGCAGGCGATGTTCTCCTCGCCGAACCGCACGAAGGGCCAAAACGAGCATCAGCGCTGCGGGGATCAATAGGACGTCAAGCACCCCAACAGCCTACCTTGGGCGCTCCTAGAGAGGCAGTGCCTCCATGCGTTTCTCGCCGTCCCATCGGTAGAAGCCCGATCCGGTCTTGCGGCCCAGGCGGCCTGCGGCCACGAGTTGGCGAAGCAGGGAGGGGGCCTTGAACCGGGGCTCGCCAAAGGCATCGAAGAGTACTTCGGCTACGCTCTGCATGGTGTCGAGGCCGATGAAGTCGCTGAGGTGCAACGGGCCCATGGGATGTCCGCAGCCCAGCTTCATGGCGGTGTCGAGGTCCTCGGCCGTGGCCAGCCGCTGCTCGGCGCAGCGCATGGCATCCAGCAGGTAGGGCACCAGCAGTCGGTTCACCACGAACCCGGGCGCATCGGGCGCCATGACGGAGGTCTTGCCTAGTTTCTGGACGAAGCCGCGCAGGGTGGCAAGGGTGTCTTCATCGGTGGCAAGGGTGCGGATGATTTCCACCAGGGGCATGACGGGAACGGGGTTGAAGAAGTGCAGACCTGCAAGGCGGGGCAGGCGGTGGGGCGCCAGAACGGGACTGATCTGGGCCACCGACAGGCTGGATGTGTTGGTGCAAAGGATGGCCGAGACGCCCAGCACTCGGTCAAGTTCCGCGAAGGTCTGCAGCTTGAGGTCGAGGCGCTCCGGGATGGCCTCCACCACCAGATCGCACTCCGCCAGGGTGGGGAAAGCGAGGGTTCCATGGAGGTTCTGGCGCCATTCGTTCCGCTGCGCTTCCTGAATCTTCCCCTTGGCCACGCCCCGATCCCAGGCGCCGTGGATGCGGGCCAGACCCTTGGCGAGCAGGGCCTCGTCCGCCTCCTTCACCCAGACCTGGCAGCCCGCCTCCGCGGCGCACTGCGCGATGCCCGAACCCATGAGCCCGCAACCGACGATGCCAATGCGCTGGATGTCCATACCTGCCTCCTGGATGTCTTGGGGATGATTAGGTCCCCATTCTGCGTGAAATCAGGGTCCAGGATTCGGATGACCTCAGGTAGAATCCGCCCATTGAAACGGGGAGGGACCGTGAACAGTCCATGGAAGGATCTTCTCGACCATCAAGCCTGGGCGGATGCGGTGTTTTTCTGGGCCTGGGGAGCCTCTGGCGCCGTCGATGACCAGGAGCTGCGCGCCCGGACGGATCATCTGGTATCCACGCAGGAGGCTTTCCTGCAGGTGCTCAAAGGCCTGGCGGTGGCCCTTCCTGAACAGTCTCTGCCAGAGCTCCAGGCCTTGAAGGCCCGGTGCGAGGCCGGTCACCAGGCATTCAAGGCCCTGGGGCGAAGCCTGGACGAAGCCTCGCTGGCGCGCGTGGTGCGCGTGCCCTGGTTCCCGGAGCCACCTTGCCTGATCCCCGTGTCCGACGTGCTGTTACAGGTCTGTCTGCACACCCAGCACCACCGCGGTCAGAACATGACGCGGCTCAAGGCCCTGGGCGCCGCACCGAAGAACGTCGACTACATCATCTGGCTCTGGAAGCAGAGGCCTGAACCCCGGTGGTAGATCAGATCTCCAGGTAGGTATGCAGCTTCCGTTCCTCGGTAAGCAGGGCGCGCAGAGCCTCCGCGGCATCGCCCTTGGCGCTGGCCTTCCGTTTGGTCTGGGGCCCCTGGATCAGCACGTCGGGATCGTAGTGGACGCTGCGGAGCACGTGATCCACGGTGTCGCCCTTCACGATGTGCTGGATATTGAAGGTGTCGTCTTCGTTCACCATGATGTGCGCCTCGTTCGGCGCGCCGAAGAGGTTGTGCCGCATGCCCAGGATGTCCTGATAGGCCCCCGTGAGGAAGAAGGCCACATAGTAGGCCTCGCCGCCCCGGGGTTCATGGAGCGGGATCTCGTCGCGCACATCCTTCAAGTCGATGAATTTCTCCATCTTCCCGTCGCTGTCGCAGGTGATGTCGCACAGGGTGGCGGACAGCGCGGGCTTTTCCTTCAGCCGGTGGATGGGCATGACCGGGAAGAGCTGCTCGATGGCCCAGTGGTCCGGCATGGACTGGAAGAGGCTGAAGTTGCCGATGAGCTTGTCCGCCAGGCTCTTGTTGAGATCCTGAAACTCCTCGGGGATGTATTTCAGGGTCTTGCTCTTGAGGATGCGGGAGAGCTTCCGGCAGACCTCCCAGAACAGGGTCTCGCCCTTGCTGCGGTCCCCCAGGCCCAGGTAGCCCAGGTTGAAGAGCGTGAGCATCTCGTCCTTCTGGGTAATGGCGTCGTGGTACATCTCCGAGAAGTTCTTGATGGAGATGTTGTCCCGGGTGTAGGCCAGCTCTTTGAGGATCTGGGGCTCATTGCCCGTGAGGGTCACGGTGTACTTGGTGTGGGTGGTGTCGATGAGGCCGATGATGTCGACCACCACCACCTGGTGGTAGGCCACGATGGCGCGGCCTGATTCGCTGAGCAGATCGGGCATGGGCACCTGTTCCTGGGCGCAGATGTCCTTGGTGGTGTAGACCACGTCGGCCGCGTACTCCGAGATGGTGTAGTTCATGGAGCTGCTGAAGGTGGTCTTGGAGCCGTCGTAGTCCACGCCGAGGCCGCCGCCC
>JANXYT010000388.1 GCA_025355915.1 Holophagaceae bacterium | reverse complement strand
GCTCGCCCTTGAGGGGTTCGTAGGCGTCGTACTGCTTCACCACCAGGTCGGTGCGGGATTCGTAGGCCTTCTTGTCCGCGTCGGTCCACCAGTTCTTGAGGTTGCCCTCGGCGTCGAACTGGCTGCCGCTGTCGTCGAAGCCATGGGTCATTTCGTGGCCGATGACGAAGCCCAGCGATCCGTAGTTCACCGCGTCGTCAGCCTTGGGGTCGAAGAAGGGTGGCTGCAGGATGCCGGCCGGGAACACGATCTCGTTCATGGTGGGGCTGTAGTAGGCGTTCACGGTGGGCGGCGTCATGCCCCATTCGGTGCGGTCGATGGGCTTGCCCAGCTTGGCCAGGTTCTCCTGGATGCGGAAGGCCGAGGCGCGGCGGACGTTCCCGAAGTAGTCATCGCGTTTCACGTCGAAGGCGTAGGTCTTCCATTTGTCGGGGTAACCGATCTTCACCCCGAAGGCGTTGAGCTTCTTGATGGCCTGCTGCTTGGTGCCGGCACCCATCCAGTCGAGGTTGGTGATGCGCTCTCGCAGGGCCACGCGGAGGTTCTCCACCATGTCGAGCACCCGCTGCTTCGATTCGGGGGGGAAGGTCGCCTTCACATAGAGCTGACCCAGGGCCTCGCCGAGGGTGCTGTCCGTGGCGGCCTCGATGCGCTTGGCGCGGGGTTCCCGCTCGGGCGTACCGTTCAGCACCTTGCCCTGGAAGGCGAAACTCTCCTCCCCGAAGGCCTTGGGCAGCAGGTTGGCAGTGGCATTGAGCACCTGCCAGCGCAGGTAGGTGCGCCACTGGGGAGCGGGCACCTCCGCAGCGAGCTTCCCGAAAACATGGAAGAAAGAAGGTTGGGTCAGATTCAGGTCCGCCTGCTGCACGCCGCGGGCCATAAAGTAGCCCTTCCAGTTGAAACCGGGGGCCTCTTCAACAACCTGATCCAACGTGCGCTTGTTGTAGGTCTTCTGGGGGTTCCGCATCTCCACGCGGGTCCATTGGGCCTGGGCCATGCGCGTCTCCAGGTCCAGCACCACCTTGGCGCGGACTTTGGCCAGACTGGGGGAATCGCCAGCCAGCTCGAACATCTTCGCCACATGGATCTCGTACTTGGCGCGGATGTCGCGGCTGCGGGCATCGTCCTTGAGGTAGTAGTCGCGATCAGGCAGTCCTGTGCCGCCCTGGCTGAGGTAGCCGAGGTGCTGAGTGGAGACCTTGGCATCTTGTCGCACGAAGAAACCGAAGCCACCGGGCAGGCCCTGGGCATGCAGCTTGGCAAGCAGAGTCGGCAGCTGCTTGGCATCCTTCAGGCCCTCGACCATGGCCAGGGCGGGTTTCAAAGGCGCGAGGCCGCGCTGATCGATGGTGGCTTCGTTCATGCCAGAGGCGTAGAAGTCACCCACCTTCTGATGAATGCTGCCCTTGGCCCAAGTGGTCTTGGCGCTGGTTTCCTCCAGGATCTGCTTGAGGATGGCGCGATTCCGCTCGCTTACCTCCTCGAACGCCCCGAAGCGGGCCTTGTCCGCGGGCAGGCTATGGGCTTTGAGCCAGCCGCCATTGGCGAAAGTGTAGAAGTCGTCGCAAGGCTTCAAGACGGTGTCGAGGTTGACGGGATCGATGCCCGGCTTTGACCCGGCCACCAACGAGAAGGCTGCGAGTCCCAGACAGAGGCCAAGGGAGGTGCGGAAGGGGGAAGCCATAAGTAACCTCGTAAGATGAGGGATAAAGCCTATCAGGTTGGCTGGCGAAGGGATATGTGGATCACTTTCTCTACTTCCGCGTGGACCACGCCCCCTTCATCCTCCAGTTGAACCCGGTAGGTTCGGTCCACCTTGGGCTGTTCCTGAAGCAGCCGACGGATCTCCCCCAGTTCAGCCTCATCCAGGGAGAAGGCGGCCCTGAGGGTGCTCCGGCCGGGTTTCCTGAAGCGAATGGAAGCGGCCTTGTCCCACACGACGTAGCCGGGGCCCAGGCGGTGGATCAGCATGAGCATGTAGAAGGGGTCGATTCCCGCGTAGAGGCTGCCGCCGAAGATCGTGCCGACGTAGTTGCGAGTGCGCCAAGACAGGGGCAGGCGCACCCGGACCGCTGACCAATCGGAGGCGATGAACGCCACCCGCGCGCCTGTTCCGCGGAAGCAGGGCCAGAGGTTGAAGGCAATACGGAAGAGGCGGGTACGGAAGGATTCGCGCAAGGTGGCTAGAACCGCACGGTAACGGTCTCACCTTCCTTGATGTGAACGGTGTCGATGAAGCGCACCTGGCGGTTGCCATAGGTGAGGATGAGGCTGGAGGTGCGCACGCCGTGGCCGAAGTGGCGCACCCCGCCCAGCAGGTTGCCGTGGGTGACACCGCAGGCGGCGAAGACCACCTGCTTGCCGGGGCAGAGATCATCCGTGAAGTAGATGCGGTTGAAGTCCACGCCCATGGCCTCGGCCTTTTCCCGGCTGGCGGTGTTGGTGTCCACCTTGAGTCGCCCCTGGATTTCACCGTTGAGGCACTTCAGGGCCGCGGCAGAGAGCACGCCCTCGGGGGCGCCACCGGTGCCCATGACCGCGTGGATGCCGGTGCCGCTCACGGCGGTGCTGATGGCAGCGCTGAGGTCGCCGTCGCCGATGAGCTGGATGCGGGCGCCAGCCTTCCGGATATCCGCGATGAGCTGCGCATGGCGCTCCCGGTCCAGGACCGTGACGGTGATTTCAGACACCTGCCGGTTGAGGGACTGGGCGATGATCTGCAGCGTTTCGTGGACCGGCGCGTCCAGGCTCACCTTGCCTTTGGCTGCAGGCCCCACCACCAGTTTCTCCATGTAGAGATCCGGTGCGTGCAGCAGCCCACCCTTCTCGGTGGCCGCCAGCACGGCAATGGCGTTGGGGGCGCCGGTGGCGCAAAGGTTCGTGCCTTCCAAGGGATCCACGGCGATGTCCACCGCGGGATGGTCGCCATCCAGATCGGGCCCCATGCCCACTTTTTCGCCGATGTAGAGCATGGGGGCCTCATCCCGTTCCCCTTCGCCGATGACGATGGTGCCGTCCATGCGAACGGTCTCCATGGCCTTCCGCATGGCCTCCACCGCCAACTTGTCACTGTGCTTTCGACGGCCGTGGCCAATGGACGTGGCGCATTCAATGGCAGCCTGTTCGACCACCCGCAGGAATTCGAGGGACAGGGTGTGTTCCATGGGGTAGCTCCCGGAGAGGCGGTATCGGTGTGGGGTCAGGCGAGCCGGTGCACGCTTTCGCGGATCCAGTCGAGAAAGGGTTCGGAACCGCACTCGACCGGGAACATCAGGATCTCCGGGACTTCATAGGTGTGCAGATCCGTGATGACTTCAGATACCTGGGGGAAGAGGTCCTGGGTGGTCTTGATAATGAGCATGACCTCTTCATCGAGGTGAGTCTCCCCCTTGAAGTAGTAGTAGCTCTTGATTCCAGGGAGGATGTTCACGCAGGCGGCGTAGGCCTGGTCCACCAGGGCGGCGGCAATGGTGAGGGCGGTTTCCTCACTGCCACAGGTGGTCAAGATGGTGCAGGCCTCGCTCATCGGATGGGCTCCCCGCCCGGCGGGCGGAACGGGTCATTGTAGCTTGGGAAGAGGGAGGTGGCGGATCACGAACCTGAGGCGCGGGGCCTGCATGCGCTTGGACGTGGTCTGACCACGCCAGAGGGGGGCCGGAGCATCGGGGCTCGAAGGCTCGGGACATTCATCGTTTGAGACCACGGCTCACGGGGGCGGGATTCGAACTGCGTCTGGCCGCGCCTGCCGCCGATCTTTCTGCGGTAGGACATCAAGTCCTGCCTCCGCAATCCCACTCGGAGGTTCGAATCCTCATCCGACCAGAAATCCAAAGGGCACCCCGGGGGGGTAATGCCGTTCAGTTAACGCTGAGCGGCATTTTTCTATGTACAAGACATGATTGGCAATGTACAAGCCTGAGATGGCTGATAACGCAATTCTATCCCTCGAAATGGCAGCGGCTGCCGAGGCTTTCCCGATGGAGGGGC
>JANXYT010000387.1 GCA_025355915.1 Holophagaceae bacterium | reverse complement strand
TGGGCCGGAACATCAAGACCGGCGCCAGCGTCCAGATCCCCAAGGGCAAGAGCATCCGCTTCAAGCCGGGGAAGGATCTGCGGGAGATCGAGGTCAAGTAGCTCTCAATGCTGGCGCATTGAGAGCTAGGGAAAAGCGGGGGACAATGGCGTCATGGAAGAAGCCTGCCGTCGTCCCGAGATTGTCTATCCCACCCGCGTCCCCATGAAAATCATCGGGCGCCAGGAGGAATTGCGCCCCGACATGGTGATGGAACTGATCCTCGCCCACCTGGGGCCCCAGCCCGAGGGCGACGAGCAGCACCAGTCCAACTGCAAGGGCGCCTTCATCAGCTACACCTTCTGGATCACCCTGCCCCACGACCAGGCCGAGACGCCGCTGAGGGAGGCGATCCAGAGGCTGCCAGGGGTGGTGATGCAGCTGTAAGGGCGAGAGGGCGAAAATCGCTGCGCAATTTTCGTTGGCGGGCTTCGCCCGCGCTTTTTCCTGCCATTTGGCGTTCCCCTGCGTGGCATAGGCACCTAGCATGAATGAAGTCCAGGGGGCCCCATGAATCTGCCTCTCCCGCAACACCCGGGTTACACCATCGAGGACTGGAAGCAGTGGGATGGGCGCTGGGAGCTCATCCATGGCGTGGCCTTTGATATGACTCCGGCTCCCTCCACGGAACACCAGCAGATCAGCATGACCTTGGCCTCCCGCATCTTCGCCGTGCTGGAGGACGCCACACGCAGGGGTGGCGGCGGCTGCCAGATCTTCGCCGCGCCCACTGACGTGTTTCTGGAATCGGGAGTCGTGCAGCCCGACCTGCTGATCGTGTGCGACCCCGCCAAAATCAGCCCCCGGGGGATCGAAGGCGCCCCGGACCTGGTGGTGGAGATCCTCAGCCCCGCCACAGGCCAGAAGGATCTCACCACCAAACGCTGGCTCTATGAGGCTGCCGGAGTGCCCGAATACCTGATCGTCTACCCCGAAGAGCGCCGCGCCGAGCGGCTCACCCTCGGCCCAGACCGCATCTACCAGACCACCGCCCGCATCGAATGGGGCGGCCTCCTCACCCTGCTGCAGGGGAAGGTGAGCGTGGTTCTCGGGTGAGGGTCTAGATGAGGCGCTTATGGCTGCGTTGCTTGGGTGAATAGCGATCCAGAAGAGGAAAGCCAGGCTGCAGTTCTCACTCAGGGCCTACCCAGGTCGACGCGGCCGTGGCCCTTCGGGTTCCAGCAGGTGAAGGGACCCGCCGCGCCCGAGCACTTGAACCGGACAGTCTGGCTGTGTATAGCCTTTGACCACCAACACGTTGTTCTCAAGGTTTGAATTCGGTAGGCCGATGCAGAACATAGATGATCCACGGATGAAATTTTCTGAGGCTTCATCTCAACCAGTGAGAACCGACCGAATAGGGGGTCTCTTCGCCTGTTAACCAGCGGGATACGAACAAACATGACAGACCCATGAAACCAAGTCGCCCACAGCATGCCCGAGAGCCCGCCTAACAGGCGGAGGCTCCTGCTGTGAACCATGAGCACACCTTCCTGGTGGAACGATCATCGGTGGAACGATAGACCCGTTTTCGGAGCAACTTGCGGCGATGCCTTTAACACGGTAGACGGAGTCATTGCTGTGATTCTGCCCATACACCTGTTCTACAAACACTACGACTGGTCGTAACACTGAATAACTGGAGGTTTCAATGCTCGCCTTGCTCGGTAGGCTCCGCTCCTTCTTTACTCCCTGGTGGAAGCGGCCCTTGACCGCCCTGGCGGTTGGCCTCGTCTTCGGGGTCCTCCTGGCGACCAGCTTCGGTGGGCCCCTTCGGAGCGTCGCCTCGTCCCTTTCATCCGTGACCTTAGAGAACCCGGCTTTGAGTCCCGAGGCCAAGGAGCGGGCCGAGTTGTTCAAGATGCTTGAGGAAGATCGGGTCCAAAGAGAACGGGACATGGCTTCTGCACCCGCGTCATCCCCCAAGAAGGGGAAGAAGGGGGCCAAGGCCAAAGCTCCTGAGCCGGTCGTGGCTCCAACTTCACAGGCCGTCGCAGCCGCCGAAGCCCGGCCTGCCATCGACATTCGTTCTGGCCATGTCGCCTTGGCGCTTGCGGTCCTCATGACCCTTGGGGCCTGGCTGGCCCTCTCCTCCTTTGCGGGGAGGATTTACTATAAGCGACTCGAGCGACTGGCCGCCCAGGCAAGAGCTACGGCCCGTCGCGACTGCGAAGCCGCCAAGGCCCACAACGATCGAATTGAATACTACCGGATGTATCCATTGACGGATCACACCCTCTGCACCGCGTGTGGGTGGATCGGCCGCTTCAGGAGCAAAGCACCTACCTACTCGGGAACAAAGGCTTTTGGCGGCATCGCCGCTGTCGGTGGCGCCGGAGTCGCGGCGGCAGGCTGCGGCGGGTCAGCAGTGGGCATCATCCTCATCATCATTGGGATCCCCCTGCTGCTAGTTTTTGGCCTCGGGTTAATTCCGATCGGAATCGGTAGCATCATGCTGGCGGTTGGCGGGACGGCCACTGCTGCTGGCACCACCATTGCCTCCTCGGGGGCCTCGGCGGTGTCCAAGGCATCCCATGCCGCCCGAAATGCCGCCGCTGCGCCCAATCAGTGCCCGACCTGCAAAAACGTCGAGCTCATTCCGGCCCTGTCGCCGATGGGGATCCACCAGATCAACAACACCCCGACAGTAGCCGCAGTGGCCCAAAATGAATCACAGAAGGTGATCGAAAGCCTCCCTCATGTGATTGCGATAACGGAGCTTCCGGAGTTGCATGGGTAATCAGGTGTATAGGGAATTCAAACGCCCCATTTTGATTTCTGGCCCGGGGAAGGCCCGGAGGGGGCGCCGATTCGGATGGAGGTTTGGGATGTTTCCAGAGGCTGGTCGGCTGTTCAACGTGCCATCTGAGGGTTTTTGTTGCCTGGAACCGGGTTGTCAAAGAGTCTGGGCGACTACGCGCCTGAGCTACGCCTGGGTCAAGCCAGACCCTTTGCCTGAGCCGTTGTCTGGTTGGAGACGGCCAGCCCTCAGGGCGGCTGCTCCTTGCGGCGGAGACAGTTGAGGATCGCGGTGATGACGCTGGGCAGCTGGATTACTGCAATGCGCTGCATGCGCCCGTCGAACCCCAAACACGCTCCTACATCTGCGCCGAAGCCGAAACGCTCCTGCGGGAGCCCATCCAGAAACCCACGGTATCGTCATGCAACTGTGAGGGCGAGGGAGCGAAAATCGCTGCGCGATTTTCGTTGGCGCGCTTCGCGCGGAAAAGACCCAAGCTTGCCGCTCTGCCGAAAACCGCGCAGCGATTTTTCTACGCGCGGGCGCAGCCCGCGCGCAGGAACGAAAGCTGGTCAGGGCCTCAAAGTCCCCATCATCCGCGGGTAGGGAATGGTCTCCCTCACATGCGGCAGCCTGCAGATCCAGGCCACGGCCCGCTCCAGGCCCATGCCAAAGCCGGCGTGGGGGACGCTGCCGTACTTGCGGACGTCCAGGTACCACTCGTAGTCAGCCCGGTTGAGCTGGTGGTGCTCGATCTGGTCCAGGAGGTACTGCAGGCTGGAGGCGCGCTCGCCGCCGCCGATGACTTCGCCGTAGCCCTCCGGGGCCAACAGGTCGGCGCCCAGGGCCAGGCGGGCATCCAGGGGATCGGGTTCCATGTAGAAGGCCTTGAACACCTTCGGGAAGCGGTGGACCCAGAGGGGCCGGTCGGTGGCGTTCATGAGGATGGTCTCGTCGTCGTTGCCGAAGTCCTCACCCCATTGGATGTCGCTGCCCAGCGTCTTCAGCTTCTCTACGGCCTCGGTGTAGGTCATGCGGTCGAAGGTGGTGTTCAGGGCGAGCTCCAGAGGCGCGGTGTCGCGCTCGAGGATCTTCAGTTCCTCCTGGCGGCCTTCCAACACACGCTGGATGAGGAACTTGGTCATGCGCTCGCCCAGGGCCATGACATCGTCCAGATGGGCGAAGGCCACTTCCGGCTCCACCATCCAGAACTCCGTGAGGTGGCGACGGGTCTTGCTCTTCTCCGCGCGGAAGGTGGGGCCGAAGCAGTAGGTCTTGCCGAAGGCCGCGATGCCGGGCTCCTGGTAGAGCTGGCCGGACTGGCTCAGGAACGCCATGCCCTCATCGAAGTACTGGGTTCCGAACAGGTTGGAGGTGCCCTCGCAGGCGCTGGGGGTGAGGATCGGGGCATCCAGCAGGGTGAAG
>JANXYT010000232.1 GCA_025355915.1 Holophagaceae bacterium | reverse complement strand
CCCTGCGGGCCCTTCCTTGCGGTGCATCCCGCCTGGTTTCATCGCGGCATTGTGGGGTTCTGCTTAGGCGCTCCTACCCCCGCATCATCTCCGCGATGAGGAAGGCCATTTCCAGGCTCTGGGTGCCGTTGAGGCGGGGATCGCAGCCGGTTTCGTAGGCTTTGGCGAGATCGGCCTCGGACAGGTTTTCCGTGCCGCCGGTGCACTCGGTGACGGCTTGGCCCGTGAGCTCGATGTGGACGCCGCCGAGATGCGAGCCGCGAGCGCGATGGAGCTCGAAGGCCTGTTTCAGCTCGGACAGGATGGCGCCGAAGTCCCGGGTTTTCAGCCCGTTGGCGCTTTCCGTGCCATTGCCATGCATGGGGTCGCAGCTCCAGAGCACTGGATGATCCGTGGCCTGGACGGCCTTCAGCAGGGGCGGCAGGGCGGCCTGGATGTTGGCGGCACCGAAGCGCGATATCAGCGTGATGCGCCCGGGTTCACGCTCGGGGTCGAGGCGGTGGATCAGGTCGACCAAGTGCTCGGGGGTGGCGCTGGGGCCCACCTTCACGCCGATGGGATTGCGGATACCGCGGAGGTATTCGATGTGGGCGCCCTCCAGCTGGCGGGTGCGTTCGCCCACCCAGAGGGTGTGGGCGCCCAGGTTGTAGTAGGCCGTGTCCTCGCTGATCCAGCGGGTGAGCGCCTCTTCATAGGGCAGCAGCAGGGCCTCGTGGCTGGTGAAGAAGTCGATGCGCTCCAGCACGTCCCGCTGGACGCCGCCCAGGGCTTCGAGGAAATCCAGCGACTCGCGCACCTGGTCCAGGGTGCGCCGGTAGGCGGGGACTTCACCGGTGCCGCCGGGCAGCTCCCAGCGCTCGGGGTGGTGCAGGTCCGCGAAGCCTCCGGCGGTCAGGGCGCGCAGGTGGTTCAGGGTGGCGGAGGCGTGGAAATAGGCCTCCCGCATGCGGCCGGGATCGGGCCGGCGGGCGGAAGCTTCCGCTTCCAGGCCATTGATCAGATCCCCCCGATAGCTGGGCAACTCGCGGCCCCGGATCGTTTCCGTGGGCCTGCTGCGTGGCTTGGCGAACTGGCCGGCGATCCGCCCCACGCGGACCACGGGCTTGCGCCCCCCGTGGGTGAGGGCCACGGACATCTGGAGCAGCACGCGCAGCTTGCCCTCGATGGACTCCGGCGTGCAGTCCTTGAATTGCTCGGCGCAATCCCCGCCTTGGAGCAGGAACCGTCGCCCGGCCGCGGCCTCCGCGAGCAGGCCGCGCAGGCGGATGACCTCTTCCGGCACCACCAGCGGCGGCAGGCGGCGCAGGCGCGCCAGGACCCCCTCGAGTTCGGAGGGATCGTCATAGACCGGCTGCTGTTGGGCCGGGAAGCGCTGCCAGCTGTGGGGATTCCAGGAGGTCATGCCCCATTCTGGACCGGAATGCCTCTTTGGACCTATCCCTAGACGGGATCGGTTTCGACCGTGGTGATCCAGCGGTAGCCTTCTCCGCCGACGGTGGCGATCCATGGAGCACCCAGTTCTTCCCCCAGTTTTCGCCGCAGGTTGGCGATGTGGACGTCCACCGTCCGGGCACTGGGTCGCGCATCCCGCTCCCAGGCCAGCTGCAGCAGCTCTTTGCGGCTGTGGGTGCGGCCCGCATGGGTGATGAGGAGCTCCAGCAGCCGGAACTCCCGGGGGGTTAGATCCAGCATTCGATCCTCGCGCCTCGCCTCGAGCCGGGGCAGGTCGAACCGGAAGGGGCCGGAGCGCAGCAGGGGCGGCCGGTCCATGGGCCGTGTGCGACGGAGAATGGCCTTCACGCGGGCCATCAGCTCCAGCACCGAAAAGGGCTTCACGAGGTAATCATCGGCGCCCAGGCTGAGCCCCTGCACCCGGTCGATTTCCTCACCGCGGGCCGTAAGCATGATCACGGGCACCTCGTCCTGGCCCTCCCTCAGGGTGCGCAGCAGTTCGAACCCATCCAGCTGGGGAAGCATCAGATCCAGCACGATCAAATCGGCGCGGTGCGCCGCATGGGCGGCCAGGGCCGGCACACCATCGCCCACCGCCTCCACGGAGTAGCCTTCAAAGGTCAGGTTGTTCACGAGGAGCTGGCAGAGGGACGGCTCGTCCTCCACCACAAGGATGTGGGTCACGGCGTCTCACTCAAGGATCGTGCAACCAAGGTGCACACGTTGCCTTGGATTGGCAAGAGTGTTTAGCTGCAATTTCCAAGCAGATCCAGATCAGTACCGACTATCCGCCGGCTTCCCGCCCCGCGGCCAGTCCTTCGCCTTGTCCGGGAAGTCCGGTCGGGGCTGCGCAGTGAAGTAGGCGGATACGTCGTAGGCGTCCTGGGTCGTCAGGGGATCCGATCCGCCGAGGGCGCTCATGTTGGCCTTCACGAAGGCCGCAGCCTTGCTGGTCCGGGCCATGCCCGCCCCGATATTGAAAGATCGGGAGCCCCAGAGCGGCGGCACCTCGGCGGCCCCCTCACCATCCTCGCCGTGGCAGGCGGCGCAGGCCCGTGAGTAGACGGCCTTCCCATTCTCCGGGTTGGCGGGGGCGGGGGCCGCGAGGGGTGGGTTGCCACGACCCTGGGGGTCGGATCCCACGGGGACGCCCTTGGACAACCACCAGATGTAGGCGAGCATTCCTCGCATCTCCTCGGTGTTCGAGGGAAGTGGCTTGCCGTTCAGGGAGCGGAGGAAGCATCCGTTGACGCGATCCTCCAGGGTGCCCACTCGGCCCGCCCGGGGCAGGTAGGTCGGGAAGGCTCCCCAGAGTCCCACCATCGGCGACGCATGGAGGGCCTTTCCCGCGTCCAGGTGGCAGCTGCTGCAACTGAGCGCATTCCCGGAATACTTCGGGGCGTGGAGGGGCGTGTTGGTGAAAAGCTTCTGCCCCAAGCGGATCGCCTCCCCCACGGGACCTTCGGGGATGGTTGCATCAGGCGTCGCCTTCAGTGGTGCCTGATGCGGTTTCGGGACCTGGGCCGCCGCGAGACTCAGGTTCAGGACCACCAAGCCCATCCATGGACGTTGCATGGCATCCCTCCCCCGGCGACCGTTTGCCTGGAGTGAGGGTAGTCCGCAAGAGGGGCGGAGGCCTGTGACTCAAGGCACGATCAGTACGTCCTGGTTGGAGGGGTTTCCAGACTCGCCGTGAACCTCCCACCGGGGACAGAGGCAGGCAGTTCAGGCGGTGGGGACCTCAAGAAGGGCCGTGAAGCCCTCGCCGGGGGCGGAGGAGAAGGTGAGGCCCCAGCCTTCCTGCTCGGCCACCTGGACCAGCAGGCTGAGGCCCAGGCCCTGTCCGTCATGCAAGAAGCCCTCCTTGCCTTGGGAGCGGAGGCGCTGGAAGGGCCTGCCGAGGGCCTTCACCTGATGGGGTTCCAGACCTTGACCCTCGTCGGTGATCTGAATGCAGAAGCGGCGATGGGCGCGCCAGGTTTCGAGGGTCACCTGGCCCTTCCCATGACCCAGGGCATTCTCCACCAGCGTGAGCACTGCCGAGCGGAGGGAGGGCAGGGGGGCCCGGCCGGCCGCATCTGCCAGGCGGAGATGCAGGGCCCGTCCCTCCATCTCGAAACCGGGCCGAAGGTCGTCCACGACCTCCTCGAACCACCCAGGGGTAGCCAGGCCCGGGGGGCCGGAGGGGCCGCCGCCGCGGATCACGCGAAGGCCGGTTTCGATGATGGTGGTCAGGTGATCCACCTCCTCGCCGATCCGCAACAACTCCTCGTCCGCACGCTCGGGACTAAGGCGTCCCAGGCGCAAGGAGTCGCAGCGGAATTTCAGGAGGGCGAGAGGGGTCTTGAGGCTGTGGGTCATCGAGGCCAGGCGGTCCCCGTCCAGCACGGCTTTTTTCCGGCTGTGGTGGCGGAGCCAGAGCCCCAGCAGGATGGTGACCCCGATCAGCACCGCCACCCCGGAGGCCGTCCGGTATTGGCGCTTGATGGCTTTCCTGAACGCGGCCTGCTGATCATCGAAGGCCACACCGGCCAGATTCCACCCATCCCCGAAGGCGTTGGTCTTGGTGACGGCACTCATGGGCAGCGTGGCGAGGCGCTCTGGATCGGCCTGGAGATTGGGATCGGCGCCCCAGGATTCCCGTTTCAGGTCTTTCCGGTCGAAGTCTGACTCCCGGATCAACCCCATGCGAAGGGCCCGGTTGGGCGCGAGCCCGGCACTGAGTTCCCGCTCCACCTCGGCGGAGCCCGGTCGCCATCGCTTGATGACCAGCCACCGGTCCGACAGGAGAACGACCGTGGCGATCTTGCCGAAATCGGGGTCGTGCGTCCGGGGCGGGTTCCATTCGAACCGCTGGGCCATTTCCGCGTGGGAGAACCACCCGAGGTATTGCTGAGCGAGAATCAGATCGCGCGGCTCCACCAGGCGATCCCCTTCGCGAAACCAGAGATGGCGGCCTTCGAAGCGATCCAGGAGGGCCACCGCGAGGGGTTGGTCGGACAGGAACTGGCGAACATCGCTTTCATCGCCGCGCTGTACCGTCTGGAGGATCGGCAGGGTCTTCCAGTGGCGTTCGACGGCCTCGAAGTCCACCCAATGGGCTTCCATGTAGGCCTGCCGGGCATCGTTCACCCGGTCCATGAGGTAGAACCGGGGGGCCGCAACGAGCAGGATGGCGGTGGCCAGGCCCGCCAGGATCAGCAGCACGATGCCGCTGCGCTGCTGGAACCGCTCCCAGCGCGAAGACCCCAACCCGGGGTGCATGGCGCGGTAACGGGAGGTGCGATGGCGATACATGGCGGCTCGGCGGAAGGGATCCGTCAGATTAGCGCCTGAGGCTGTCCTTAGCGATCCTCGATCAGCCCATTCAGCCCAGGGCCAGCATCCGCTCCAGCGGTTTCAGGGCACGGACCCGCAGACCCTCGTCCATGCGGATCTCGGGCTTCAGGTCACGCAAGCTCAGGTAGAGCTTCTCCAGGTTGTTGAGCTTCATGTAGGGGCACAGGCTGCAGTTGCAGCCACTGTCGGCGGGGGCCGGGATCAACTCGGCTCCGGGGCGCCGCTGGCGCATCTGGTGGAGGATGCCCGCCTCGGTGGCCACGATGAAGGCCTTGGCGCTGTCCGTGGCCACGAAGTTGAGCAGGGCGGCGGTGGAGCCCACGAAGTCCGCCAGCTGGAGCACGGTGGCGTCGCATTCGGGATGGGCGATGAGCTTGGCCTCGGGATGCTGGGCCTTCAGGGCCGCCAGACGCTTCGCCGTGAACTGCTCGTGCACGATGCAGAAGCCCGGGAACAGTACCATGTCCCGGCCGGTCTGCTGCATGACCCATTTGCCCAGGTGGCGATCCGGGGCAAAGACGATCTTGCGGTCCTGCGGGAGGCTTTCCACCACGCGCACGGCGTTGCTGCTGGTGCAGATGACCGTGCTGAGGGCCTTCACGCCCGCCGAGCAGTTGATGTAGCTCACCACGTCGTGATCCGGGTACTGCTTCAGCCATTCGGCGAAGTACTCCGCCGGGCAGCGGTCCGCCAGGCTGCAGCCCGCATCCATGTCGGGGATCACCACGGTCTTGGCAGGGTTGAGGATCTTGGCGGTCTCGGCCATGAAGTGGACGCCGCAGAAGGCGATGACATCCGCATCAGCCTTGGCGGCCTGCTGGCTGAGCTGGAGGCTATCGCCCACGAAGTCGGCCAGGTCCTGGATTTCAGGCTCCTGGTAGAAATGGGCCAGAATGACGGCCCGGCGTTCGGCCTTGAGCCGCCGGATCTCGGCCGGAAGGTCGATCCCCGCGGGGATGCTTTCGAGGTTGGGAATGTAGGGGGCGGTCAGATCCATGCCTACTCCTAGGCCTTCTCGAGGAACCGGCGGATGCGCCGACCGGGCTCTGGGTGATCGAACACCCCGGCGAAGGCGGCCCGTTCCCAAGCGAGGGCGGCGGGGCGGGGCAGCCCCTCCTGGTGACGTTGTAGGTTTCCGAGCAGGGCCATTGCCCGTTCACAGGCATCAATACCTGTTGCCACAAGCGGGTTTGCGTTATCCTGGGGGCGGATCGCAGGGTCCAGGTGGATGTGGGAATCCGATGGCTGCCCCTCATGGGTGGACATCGGTCCCGGTCTAGTTGAATTCATGTTTTTTCGTCCAAGGGGGGGACACATGGCCAAGGCGCAGGCGCCAGACACTTCCAGCATCTCACGGCTGGACCAGACCAGGATCAGCCAGTATTTCGGCTGCAATACGTTCAGTGAGCGCACCATGCGCGAACGGCTGCAGAAGGACGTCTACAAGGCCTACCGCCAGGCGCTGAAGCGCGGCGAGGCCCTGTCGCCGGACGTGGCCAAGAACGTGGCGCTCGCCATGAAGGACTGGGCGCTGGAGCAGGGCTGCACCCACTTCACGCACTGGTTCCTGCCCATGACCGGGGCCACGGCCGAGAAGCATGACGCCTTCATCAGCTGGGACGAGCCTGGCCAGGTCATTGAGCGTTTCAGCGGCGGCCAGCTCATCCAGGGCGAGCCCGACGCCAGCTCCTTCCCGAGTGGCGGCCTGCGGGCCACCTTCGAGGCCCGCGGCTACACCGCCTGGGACCCCGCCAGCCCGGCCTTCATCATGGAAGGCCCCCTGGGCAAGACGCTCTGCATTCCGACTGCCTTCGTGGGGTACCACGGCGAGGCGCTGGACCATAAGGTGCCCCTCCTTCGTTCCATGGACGTGGTGTCCGCGCGCGCCAAGGCGGCCCTCAAATTCTTCGGCGTGAACGCGGAATCCGTGGTGGCCCAGTGCGGGCCGGAACAGGAATACTTCGCCGTGGACCTGGACCTGGCCCAGCAGCGGCCCGACCTGATGTTTGCCAACCGCACCCTCCAGGGCGCCAAACCTCCCAAGGGTCAGGAGCTCGAGGACCACTACTTCGGCAGCATCAAGGAGCGCGTCCTTGGTTTCATGCAGGAGGTCGAACTGGAGTGCTTCAAGCTCGGCATTCCCGCCAAGACCCGCCACAACGAGGTGGCGCCCAACCAGTTCGAGATCGCGCCCATCTACGAGGCGGCCAACCTGGCCAGCGACCACAACCAGCTGCTGATGGAGCTGCTCAAGTCCGTCGGCGAGCGGCACGGCCTGGCCATCCTGCTCCATGAGAAGCCCTTCGCGGGCGTCAACGGCAGCGGCAAGCACGTGAATTGGAGCCTGGCGACCGACGGGGGCCAGAACCTCCTGGAGCCCGGACAGACGCCTGAGGAGAACCTGCAGTTCCTCTACTTCCTCAGCGCCACCCTGAAGGCCATCCACACCCACGGCGGCCTGCTCCGCGCCGCCATCGCCAGCGCCGGCAACGACCACCGCCTGGGCGCCAACGAGGCCCCGCCCGCCATCATGTCGGCCTTCCTTGGC
>JANXYT010000192.1 GCA_025355915.1 Holophagaceae bacterium | reverse complement strand
TTCCATTGCTCCAGTCGCCGCCAGATTTCATCTAGCCTGGCACCGAATTACACCTCCAAGTCATCCGGGTCAGGCGCGGATTGTCACCGACGGGACCGGGGATGGGCCAGTGCAGGCGCTCCGCTTTACCCAGGAAGCGGGCCCGACTTCTTCGGCGGGGCGATGACCAGATCCACCCTGGCCGGTCGATGTCCTGGATGCTCTTGGAGGTATGGATGATGGCATCGATGCCCTACCCTGCCAGCACCTCGATGGCAGTAGTGTTCGCCCGGCTGGGGGCTGATGGTGCCCACGTTCCAGGCGTTGATGACGCGGTTGAAGCCAGGCACGGCATAACCAAGCAAGACGCCCAGGCCCATGGCCAGAAAGATCCACAGGGTGAGGTATCGATCCAAAAAGGAGAGGTGTTTCGGGTCGCCCACGGAGTCCTCTGGCTCAGGCCGACTTGCGGGCGGAGATGATCATGCTGGTGATGTAGTCCGAGGGTTTCGTGCCCGCCGGAAGCAACCCCAGTAGATGGTCCGTCATGGGGTCATCCACAGGGAGCATGGCCTCCACAGCCTCGCCCTTGTCGGTGAAGGCGCGATCCACGAGGCCCGCAGCCAGCACCATATTCTGAAGGTCAGCCAGAATGGGCGCACCTGAGATGCAGCCCACCAGCGCCTCGACACTTTCCCGCACGGCTTCCGGCAGCGGCTGCAGCAGCACCATGTCCGAGATGGACACACGCCCTCCAGGCTTCAGCACGCGGGCGATTTCCATCCAGACCTTGGGTTGGTTGGGACTGAGGTTCAGCACGCAGTTGGAGAGCACCACGTCCACCGACGCATCCGGCAAGGGAATCGCCTCGATCTGCCCCTGGTGGAAGGTCACGTTGTCCAGGCCCGTACGGCGCCGAAATTCGGCGGCATTGAGACGGGCCTTCGCCAACATCTCCCGAGTCATGTCGACACCGTGAACATGACCTTCCGCCCCAACCCGCTGGGCCGCCAGAAAGACATCCAGCCCCGCCCCGCTGCCCAGATCCAGGACAATTTCTCCAGCCTTCAGGCCCGCCAGCGCCGTCGGATTCCCGCAGGACAGGCCGAGGTTGGCCCCTTCAGGAAGCGTCGCCAGTTCAGCATCCGAGTAGCCCACCCCCTGGGCGACCTCCCCGGCGCGACCGCCACCGCAGCAACTGGACTGGGGGCCGCAGCAGCCGCCACCGATGCGGGCGATCTTGCCATAGGCGTCCCGGATCTTCAGGTGGGTGGGATGGGTGGCGGGTTCCATGGTGGCTCCTTAAATCAAATGCAATTGGGGTCCTTGCAGCCGCCGCCGCAGCAGTCCTGCCAGAGGTATTCGGTGAGGGCCTTGAGCTGATCGAAGCGGGCGGCATAACGGATGGTCGTGCCCTGCCGAGCGGCTGTCAGCAGGCCAGCTTCTGTCAGATCGGCCAAGTGATGACTGAGGGTCGAGGCGGCCATGCCCACCTGAGCCTGGATCTGCCCGGCTGGGGTCCCTTCCATGGGCCCCTGCACCACGGCGCGGACGACCGAGAGCCGGCCTTGGTGGGCGAGCGCCTTCAACTGCTTGGTGACGTGGCTTAGGGTGGGATCGGGGTGGCTCATGGGATTATTATTCTTAATTTTCCGAAATAAGGAATAAATAGCGAACTTAGGCTTCCGCGTAATTTTTTGGGGAACGGACCCGCCCTCCCGCTCACTTCCTTGCGCAGTGCCTGACCCGAGGGGGGACTCCAGGAACATCCTGATGGCCGGAATTCCAGGCACAGCCCTTGGCGTTACCCTCTCGAGGGTGCCAGATTTCCTCTCCACCCCAAGCCAGGAGCTGTCATGCAGGTACGACTTGGGACAGCCGCGGACGTGGAAGCAGTCCTGGCCCTCGTCCATCGCGTGGTTCCCTTGATGGTGGCCACGGGCAACCTGCAGTGGGACGCGACGTATCCGAATGCCGCCGTCTTTCTTCGTGATGTGGAGCAGTCGCAGTTATGGGTCGCAGACGTCGAAGGCCAGATCGCGGGAGTGGCCGCCATCACCACCGACCAGGAGCCCGAATACGCCGAGGTTGGATGGGACATTTCTGAACAGGCGGTGGTGGTCCACCGTCTTGCCGTCGACCCCTCCTTTCAGGGAAAGGGCGTGGCCAGGGCCCTGATGCTTCAGGCCGAGGTCGTGGCAGGCCTGCGCAACATCCCGGTGCTGCGGTTGGATACGAACACACAAAACGAGGCGACGCAGAGACTCTTCCCAAAGCTGGGGTATTCATTGGCGGGCGAGATTGGGCTGGGATTCAGGCCCGGCCTTCGCTTCCGCTGCTACGAAAAGCGCTTGGCACCAGCAGATGCGGATACAGATAGGAGTTGCCTTCCCTGGTGATGTGGCTTTGTAAACGAATAAGGTGACAGGGTGTATAAAGTGCAAAAGCCCAAGCTTGTAGCCTGGGCTTGAGTGTTTGATTTAAGTGGTGGTCCCGGAGCGATTCGAACGCCCGACCCTCAGATTCGTAGGCTAGGGTAAATCAAACATTTAAGGCAACTCCTATCTGTATCCGCATCTGCTGGTGCCAAGCGCTTTTCGTAGCAGCGGAAGCGAAGGCCGGGCC
>JANXYT010000162.1 GCA_025355915.1 Holophagaceae bacterium | reverse complement strand
CGATGAGATGGCTGGCGCCGTCCGCATGTTCTGGGTAGGCCGCAACGCCCACGCTGAGGGACACCACTAGGTGGTCCCGACCCAGGTTCAGGGGATGGTCCCGCAGCACCTGCAGGAGGCGCTCGCCCAGTTTCCGGGCACCCTGGGCCGAGGTGGCGGGCATGAGAATGCAGAACTCATCCCCGCCGTACCGATAGAGCCGGTCATGGGCGCGGCAGAGCCGTTGGGCGGTGTGGGCCACGGATTCGAGCAGGAGGCTGCCGACGGGATGACCGTGGCTGGTGTTCACCCGTTTCAGGTCGTCCACATCGAGGAAGAGCAGGGCCAGGGGCTCGGCTTTGGTGGCGGCGGAGCGCACGGCCTGGGGGAGTTCGGCCTCCAGGCAGCGGCGGTTCTGCGCCACCGTGAGATCGTCCTTGAAGGACAGCGCTCGGCTCTCCTCAAGGCGCCAGGCGTTGATCAGCAGCGGCTCCATATCATCGAAACTCCGCAGGAATCGCTCCGGTGGTTCCTGCGGATCCGCCAGACGCAGGATGCCCAGCTGCTCCGAGGGCGCCAGCAGGAAAGCCTCGCCGCGCCGGACGAGATCCGCCGCCTCCTGCCGGGGCAGGGGGGCTTCCGGGAAGGCGCCGTCCCCCGCCCGCTGGTAGAAGGTGTCGTCCCTGCGGAGCCAGATGGCCCCGCCCCGGGCCCCGGAAAGCCGGATGGAGCGGGTCAGGGCAAGCCGAAGCAGTTCATCCATGGACGCCAAGTGCATCATCTGGCGCAACCAGCCCTCGCTGCCCAGGTCCCGCTCCCGCAGGTGGAGCAGGGCCTCCCGCGCCGCCTCCAGGGGGCGATCCTGCAGCAGCACCCATCCTGGCCGCAGGTTCAACACGGCGCTGACCTCCTCCGGTTCGGCCTTTTCCACCCACCAGAGGATCTCGAGGCCCTCGGCGGGAATCAGCCGTATATCCGGACGCTCGGCCACCAGCACGATCGAGCCAGGGCCTGGACCTGCCAGGATGTCGTGCCCCCATCCCGCCAGCGCCGCGCGAAGCGCCTCCCCGGCGGCCGAGGGGTGGATGTCCAACCAGTGGATGCGGGGCATGGGGCTTCCTGGCATGGTCCTGCCGTGCCCTTAACCCAGGGCCGCTTCAAGGCGCAGGGCCAGCTGGCGCAGGTGGGCGGCCAGCTGATCCAGCGTGGGCAGCGAACCTTCCCGCTGGCCGCGTTCGGCCCGGACCCATCGCTTGAGGAGGGCCAGGGCTTGGGGGTCCCGCACCCCCAGACGCTTGGCGGTCTGGATGAGTTTGTGGGAGAGGCGGGCCCGTTCGGTTCCGGCGGGGCTGCGTTCCAGCTCCGAGGTGAGCTTCAGGGCCTCCTGGGCCACCTCCAGATCCTGGCGGATCAAGGGGATACGGGCGTTGATCCGCAGCAGAAAAAGCTCAAGGAAACGCAACAGCTCGCCCAGCAGGTCCATGCTGTCCCGCAGGGCCTGGGCGACGTCCGGAGGGGATTCCAGCAGGCGGCCCAGCTCCTGGATGAGGCGTTCAGCCTCCTCCCGGTCGGGGCGCCGCATGAGGGGGAATTCGGGGCTCCGGCGGAAGGCCATGAGGAGCCGGTACGCCTGGGAAAGGCCCAGCGCCAGCCGGGGCCAGTCCTGCAGTTCCAGATGGAGCTGCAACTGGCCATGAAGGGGCGGCACCTGCTCCCACAGGCGCTGGACGCGGAGGCGAAGCCGCTCGCCTTCCTCCATCATGCTGGGGGATTCAGGGAAGAGCCGGTGCTGCACCTCGGGCGAGAAGATGCCCACCAGCTCGCCCATGAGTTGTTTCTGATGGTTGATGAGGAGACCCCGCAGGTTGTCGAGGGTCTGGGCCAGCTGGTCCGCATCCTGGCCCGCCAGAGACTGCTGGAGCAGGCTCCGCAAGGTCCCCTGGTCCTGGTGGAGGCTGAGCACAGCCTGCCGGAGGAAGACCTGCAGGCGCGGGGTTTCGGGCCGGGACGGATCCAGCAGATCTCCGCCGGCGGGGTCATAGGCCCGTTCGGCGAGACGGCCGAGTTCGGATTCCAGGACCAGGAAGGTGGGAACCGCCGCGTACCGGTCACCGAGGGCGGCACTGGTGGCGGATTCGAGGGATTCGAGGAGGCCGAGCAGCGAGATGTGGCTGGCCAGGGCCCGCGCCACCACGGAGAAGGCGGGGCGATCGGTCCGGCGGATCTGCTGGAGCAGGCGGCGCAGTTCCGGCGGGATGCTCTCCCGGAACAGGTCGATATCCATGCGCGGGAGCGACCAGCCCAGATGATCCCAGAGCCAGCGCAGGCTGCCGCGCACCTGCTCGACCGCCGGCCAGTGGATGCCGCGGTCCAGGGGGCGTATCAGGCTCAGCCGCAGGTTGGCGACCACATGCTCGAGCAGAAGCAGGGGTTCCACCCGGGCATGGATATCGGCCGGGATGCAGGCCTCCAGGTGCTCGGCCAGGCGGGTCAGGGATTCCTCCAGCCGCCCCTGGCCCTGGATGGCCCGGTTCACGACCTTCATCTGGGCATTCAGGCGGGCCACGGAGGCGGCGCCAGGCTCACTTTCTTGAAGGGCCGCCAGGATCCCCGGGAAGGCATCCCGATGGTCCGCCAGAAAGGTGGCCCACAGCAGCCGGAGGTGGCCGTTGTCCTCAGTGGGGGCCAGGGACATGGCCCGCAGCGAAGCCAGCAGATCCAACAGCTGCGTCACCCATCTGGGTTGCTGCTGCTCTGCGAGCAGCTCGCGATGAGCGGCCTCAGCCTGGTGGCCCAGCAGTCCCAGGCTATGGAGGATGACCAGCCCCATGGCGTTCCGGGCTTCCCCGAGGCGCCGGGGAGAAAACTGATGCAGGAAGGCCAGGAAGTATCCCAGGCTGCGCCGAAGCGCGGCCTGGGCGGGGGATTCGTCGCCTGCCATGACGCGCTTTGGGGCCGCCTCAACCAGGGGTTCCAGATCGTGGGCACCCTCGCGAAGAATGTCTTCAAGCAAGGCCAGATCGGTCTTCGAGAGACCCTTTTCCCGGATCAGCTGCCGGGCCAGAAGCAGGCGCTGGGGCTGGGTACCTGTTGAGGACATGGCAAAAGCATACAATGAGTTACCAATCTGGAAGTTACGTGGAGGTGCTACCCTGGCCTTACCCCAATTTTGGAGGCAGCCAGTGGTCAGCAAGCTCGGGGACATGCTCGTCAAGGCCCAGCTCATCACGGATGCCCAGCTGGATGAAGTTATGAAAATCCAGCGCAGGGAGGGTGGCAAGCTCGGAGGCATCGTCGTGCGCTCCGGGTTCTGCTCCGATCAGGACATCGTGAGTTTCCTGGGGATGCAGTACGGCGTCCCCGCCGCTGACCTGGAACAATGGCCGCCCATCGACCCCGGGGTCATCGCCCTGATCCCCAAGGATCTGGCTCAGCGGCACAAGGTGCTGCCCCTGCAGCGCACGGGCAACGTGCTGACCCTGGCCATGTCCGATCCCACCGACATTTTCGCCATGGACGATGTGCGGTTCCATACGGGCTACAACGTGGATCCAGTGGTGTCCAGCGAGATGGGCCTGGCCCGGGCCGTGGAAAAATACTACGGCGGGGCCAGCGCCGTGCGGTTGGCCGACGGCACCCTCGCCCGCACGAACCAGGGGGGTGGATCTGGCCCGGCGGCCGCGGGCCCCACGGCAGCCAGTCTGACGGACACGTTCAACGCCGAAGAGGAACACTTCGACCTGGCCGACCTGGAGCAGGAGCTGGACGCTGACGCCGAGTACGACACCGCCGACGAGGACGAGGACAGCGTCAATGTCGGCAGCCTGAAGCGGGGCAGCGAGGACGCGCCCGTGGTGAAGCTCGTGAACATGGTGCTCATCGACGCCATCAAGCGCGGCGCCTCCGATATCCACATCGAACCCTACGAGCGGACCTACCGCATCCGGTTCCGCATCGACGGCATCCTCATGGAGGTCATGCGACCCAACCTCAAGCTGAAGGATCCGCTGACGTCGCGCGTGAAGATCCTCGCCAAGCTCAACATCGCCGAGCGGCGCCTGCCCCAGGACGGCCGCATCAAGCTGCGCGTTAACATGGGCGGCAAGCAGAAGGTCATCGACTACCGGGTGAGCATCCTGCCGACGCTGTTCGGCGAGAAGATCGTGCTGCGGCTGCTGGATAGCGACAAGCTCATGCTCGACCTCACCAAGCTCGGTTTCGAACCCGAGAGCCTCGAACGGTGGGACCGCCAGATCTCCAAGCCCTACGGCATGATTCTGGTGACGGGCCCCACGGGGTCCGGCAAGACGAACACGCTGTACTCGTCCATCGCCAAGCTCAATACGGTCGATACCAACATCATGACGGCCGAGGATCCCGTGGAGTTCAACTTCCCCGGCATCAACCAGGTGCAGATGAAGGAGCAGATCGGCCTCAACTTCGCCGCCGCGTTGCGATCCTTCCTGCGGCAGGATCCCAACATCATCCTGGTGGGTGAGATTCGCGACTTCGAGACGGCCGAGATCGCCATCAAGGCGAGCCTTACTGGCC
>JANXYT010000151.1 GCA_025355915.1 Holophagaceae bacterium | reverse complement strand
GCTGGACCGCCTCGTGGAAGAGCTGTGAAGGCTGGGCTCTGGATGAAGTCGAGCTGCACCACCTGCCGGAACGCCAAGGGTGTGATCATCGGATTCGACGCCTCGGCCCATGCCACCCTGATTTCATGAAGGAGGGTTCATGCACTTTTACAGCTGGAATGTGAACGGCTTTCGGTCCGTCCTGAAGAAGGGCTTCATGGACTGGCTGGAAACGGCCGAGCCTGATCTGCTCTCACTCCAGGAGATCCGCTGTGAGTGGGAGGAAGTGGACCTCGCGGTCAGGCGCCAACTGGAAAGCGCCTATGACGTCTGCTGGTACCCCGCCCGGAGCAAGAAAGGGTATGCCGGATCGGCCACGCTCGTGAAGAAGGAACTGGGCTTCAGCCACGCCAAGGGACTCGCCATCGAGGAGTACGACGCCGAGGGGCGCATGATTATCTCGCGGAAAGACAAACTCGTCTTTATCTCGGGGTACTTCCCGAACGCTTCTCAGGGCCTGGTGCGCTTGCCCTTCAAGCGGAAGTTCGCACGGGACCTGGCGGGCATCGTGGCGAAGCTTCACGCGGCGGGCGACCAGGTGGTCCTCACGGGCGACATGAACGTGGCTCCCGAGGAGATCGACCTCGCTCGCCCCAAGGACAACACCAAGAATCCTGGCTTCACGCCGGAGGAACGGGAAGATTTCAAGCTCTACCTGGGGGCAGGCCTGGTGGATGTGTTGCGGGAGCGCAACCCAGGCGTACCGGGCCTCTACACCTGGTGGACTGCCCGCGGCGGCGCCCGGGAACGGAACGTGGGATGGAGAATTGATTTGTTCCTGGCCAGCCGGGGATTGCTGGATCGCGTGCGGGATGCCCGCATCCACACGGACGTGCTGGGCTCTGATCACTGCCCCATCAGCCTCGAATTGACCTGATCTTCTTTCACTCCAAACCAGTGAGGGCCCCAACCGGGGCCCTCACTGGTTTGGAGTCGAGCCCTACTTGATATTCTTCAACGAGGGATCCTTCAACATCTCCTTGGCCGTTACCGCATTCTTTCCCGTGGGAGCCAGCTCCAGATACTTCTGGAGGTGCTGCTTGGTGCCGCGCAGGTTGTTTTCGCCGAATTCGACCATGGCCAGCATGTAATGGGCTTCCGCATAGGTGGGGGCGATCTCCAGGGTCTTCTGCCACTGGGTCTTGGCCTCCTTGGACTTGCCGGAATTGAAGGCCTCCACGCCCTTGTTGTAGATGACGTCGGGGTTCGGCCCCTGGAGGGTTTCCAGGAGGCCGACGTATTTCTGCTCGGCGGCCTTGTCGGCCTTGGCCTTGCTGGTCTCGATGAGGCCGATGAGCACCCGCTCATCCTTGGGATTCCGTTCCAGTGCCTTCAGGAGGTAGGGTTCGCCGTCCTCCTTTTTGGCACCGGCCTGGGCCAGGCAGATGCCCAGCACGCGCTCGATCTTGAGGATCTCAGGGGCCAGCTCGGCCTTGGCCTGCTCGTCCTTCAGCTTGTCCTTGGCCTCGACCAGGGTCTTGTAAGCCTTTTCGACCTGGGGCAAGGCCTCGAGGTACTTGCCCTCGTTGTAGAGGGGAATGGCGAGGTTGAAAGCTTCCCGACCCTCGGCATCCATGGCTGCGCCAGGATCCTCGGGGACGGTCTGCACTGCACCCGTGGCCACGGCCTGGGTGCGGGCTTCGGCAGGAGTCAACAGGGTGATGTTCTTGATCAGCACGTCAGCCAGGGGAATCTTGATCGGTTCCTTGTAGTCCGCATAGCCTTCGGCACTGGCGGTGAGGTTGAACTCCTTGGGCTCGAGGCCGACCTGAAGGTAGGCGCCCGTTTTGTCGGGGAACAGGTCCTTGCTCCAGTTGCGATCGATCCGCTTGAGGTTGACCTTGGCGCCGGGGATGGGTTTGCCCTCCTTGTTGAGGACCTTGCCGGAAATCCGGCCCGTCTGTTCCGCCTGGATCGACAGGCAGGTGACCGGGAGCATAAAGGCAAGAATGAGGCGTCGCATAGGTCTTCCTCCAAACCCATTCATCGTTCCACAGGGCTGCTCCAATGCCGAGTGCTTTTGGTCAAAAAGGTCCCACTTCGGTTCCACCACTTTCCCGAAAGGGCGCGCTTCCATCCTGAATGCAGGGAAATGGAGGCTGTGGTAGGCTTCCCGGCAGACCAGTCCTGAACGTGTTTGAGGTAGCCCATGAATCCAGCGGTGCCGGAAGCGTCTTTGACGGCCCTGATGCACCTCCTGACCGAACAGGCTCTGCTGTCGATGGGGGTTCCGCATCCGATGATGAAGGAGGCCCCCCCAGCCAATCCCGCGGTGGCAAGATTCTACGTAGACCTTCTCAGCGTGCTCAAGGAGAAGACCGAAGGGTCGCGAACCGATGCGGAAACCGCAGAGTTGGATGAGGTCCTGTACCAGCTGCGCATGCGAGCCCTGGACCTCAAGCCCTCAGCAGAAACCGCGACACCGAAGCCATGAGCCTGATGATGAGCGGCATGAATCTCTTTCAGGTGGTCCGGACCACCCTCCTGGTGGTTTCCACGGCCCTGCTGGCCGCAGCTCCAGTCCAGGCCCCGATTCTTCCCGCGCCGGCTCCTTCCATAGCGGAGACGCTCCCCGCCATTGCCCTCAGCCATCGCGCACAGCATTTGATGAGTGCCGTCAAGAAGGGGGATCCGGAGGCAGTGCGGGCCGCCCAGCTGGAAGTGGAGGCCCTGCGGCGCACCTATTCCACCCTGGACGTGGCCCCCTTGGTGGAAGCCATGGCGCTGTGGGCCCGGCAGCAGGGCCTGACCGGCAAGGTGTCATTGGGCCTGGAGGGTCTCCAGGCGGTGGAGCGATGGGCGCCTGAGCATCCGACCTTGCTGGGCACCCGGATCACCCTCCTGCGCCAACAAGGGGTTCAGGGGTGGCTGTGGAGTTTTCCTGACCTGATGAGGCTCACCCGCCTGCGCCTGGACCACCCCGCGCACCGCTGGCTCTGGCTGGTTCAGCACCTTGGCATGCTGCGCCTGGCCGCCACCTTGCTGCTCTGGGGTTGGGCCTTGGCCATGGGACTCCGGTACAGGAACGTTCTGCGGCACCTATGGGAAGAACCTCTGAGGCGCAAGGGGCTGTCCCCGGTTCTGTCTGCCCTGCTCGGGGCCGTGATTCTGGCGGGGCCGGTCATTTTGGGGTTGGACCCCATGGTCGCCACGATCCTGTGGCTCTTCCTCCTGGCTCCGTTCCTCCTGGGACCGGAGGTCAAGGTGACGGCCTTCATCCTGGTGCTCCAGCTGGTCCACCCAGCGCTGGCGGCCCTGGAGCCTTGGGCCGCCCGGGATCCCCAACCGAGCGTGCTGACGCTTCAATTGCAACCCCAGGTACAGCCAATATCCCCTTCGTTGCTCCGCCTGTTGCCTCCTTCAGACCAGGCCTTCCTGGCGGGATGGGGCCAGTTGCAGAACCAGGCGTGGAAGGCCGCCGAGGCCACCTTCCAGGGTCTGGTCGGCAGGCATCCCGACCAGACGGCGGTGCTCAATAACCTCGGTGTCGCCAGGTGCCAGTCGGGGGACGTCCCCGGGGCCGAAAAGGCCTTTGAGATGGCGCTCCTGGCGGGACCGAAGATGGAGGTGCTCCTGAACCAGAGCATCCTCGCATTCAACCGCCTCGACATGGCCCGGGGCGCTTCGAAACGAGATGAAGCTCAGGCCGCCGCACCCGAGGGCTACGCGATCCTGATCTCCCTGAACGATGCGCAGAAAGAGGTTCGAACCTATCCAATACCCCTTCCCGACACGCCGGAGCGGGTGCAAGCCCTGGTGGCTGCCACGGGGGGAAGCCAGCGCGCCGAGCCTTTCCATCTCATGGAACCGACCTTCCTGGTCGCCCTGCTGCTCCCGCTCCTGGGGCTCATCGTCTTCCTGGCGCGGGTCCGGGCCAGCATCCGCATGGCTCACCCGGTCCAGTGCGCCCGTTGCGGGGAGCCGTTTCACACCACCGACAGCCCCGACCCAGACGTGTGTTCCAAATGCCACCACCTCTTCGTGCTTCGGGACGGTCTCCACGCGGAGAATCGCCGGAAGAAGCTAGACGAGGTGGCAGACCATCAGCAGGCCACGCGCTGGTTCCACAAGACCCTCATCGTGC
>JANXYT010000137.1 GCA_025355915.1 Holophagaceae bacterium | reverse complement strand
TCGCCCAGCACCATCACGTCGTCCAGGTGGGCGAAGGCCACTTCGGGCTCCACCATCCAGAACTCCGTGAGGTGGCGGCGGGTCTTGCTCTTTTCGGCACGGAAAGTGGGGCCAAAGCAGTAGGTCTTGCCGAAGGCCGCGATGCCGGGTTCCTGGTAGAGCTGGCCGGACTGGCTGAGGAACGCCATGCCCTCGTGGAAGTACTCGGTGCTGAAGAGGGTGCTGGTCCCTTCGCAGGCGCTGGGCGTAAGGATGGGCGCGTCGAGGAGGGTGAAGCCGTCCCCGTCGAAGAAGTCACGGATGCCCTTCACCAGCGTGTGGCGGATGCGAAGAATGGCCCACTGACGCTTGCTGCGCAGCCAGAGGTGGCGGTTCTCCATGAGGAATTCGGTGCCATGCTCCTTGGGGGTGATGGGGAAGTCCGTGCTGCCGCCGAGCAGCTCCAGGGACGCCACCAGCAGTTCGGGTTGGCCTGTCTTTGGATGTTGCTGGACGACGCCAGTGACTGAAATGGCCGCCTCCTGAGTGAGCTTTCCGGCCAGCTCGTAGCTCGCAGGATCAGCTTCGGCGGCGCCCACCACGCACTGGACGAAGCCTGAGCCGTCGCGCAGCTCGATAAAGCGGGTCTTGCTGGTGCGGGCATTGCGGACCCAGCCCCGCAGCCGGACAGTCTCACCGACCTGGGCGGCGAGGAGGCGGACTTCGGTAAAGGACGGGCTGGTCACGGGGGCTCCTGAGCCGAATCCCCCATTGTGCCCGGGGAAGGGCCGCCGCTCCAGGGGCGGTTGGACAAGGAGGCTGGAGGTAGGAGGCTGGAGGTACGGATCTCTGTGGTGGCCTTCGGCCACGACTTTGTTCTTCCTTTGGGCTTGGATGATCGGGTGGGTCGGCGCCAAACCTAGCAGCGCCGCATCGGAAAGCAGTACCTCCAGCTTCCGGTCTCCAGCCTATTCCGTCTTCGTGGCCCGGAACTTCCCGGAGATCGCCACCTGCATGCCCTTGAGGTGGGCCATCACGCGCTCCAGTTTCTGCCGTGCGATGTCCTGGAACTGCATCTGCTGGATCAAGGTGAAAACCGTGTCCTGCATCTCCTGGTTCGTGCGCTCCAGATCTGAGATGTCTCGTTCATGGCCCTTGAACTTGCCGAGACCCGCCTCCTGCTTCAGAAAGCCGATGCCCTGGAAGATCTTGTCGGTGTTCGCCAGCATGGTCTCCACCCGCTCGAGGACCTTGGCCATTTCCTGTTCGGTGTAGGAGATGGAGGACTCGACTTGGGGCAGGACCCGGTGTTCACCCTGTTCCTTGGGGGGCGCCAGGTCGATGAGCCGCCGAAGGCCATCGTCCAGGCGTTCCTCGAGGCTGAGACTGGCCAGAATCTTCCGCCCCTGGGTCCGACCTCCGCCCTGATTGGCGACCAGGGCGGCGTCCAGCAGCGTGACCACCCGCTCGCCCTGCACAATGAACCCCTCGACCCAGGCGCCCTCCAAACCCGCCAGGAGAGGGCTGGCGGGGACCAGGTCCTCCTGGGCGATGCTCACCACCGCATCCACCGCATCCACCAGCAGGCCCGTGGCCGTCCCCGCCAGATCCAGGACGAGAATGGTGCCGGTCTTCGATGGGTCCAGCGGCGGCAAGGCCATCCGGGTCCGCAGGTTCACCACGGGGACCACGCGGCCTCGGAGATCCAGAATGCCTTCCACGGCCTTGGGCATGTGCGGCAGCTTGTTCAGATCCCGCAGCGGCGTGATCTCGGCCACGTGCTGGAGCGGCAGGCCGTAATGCCTTCCGTTCAGAAAGAAGGTCATGAACCGGTGCTGGACGGAGTCCCGACCCTCGACATGGGCCTGGGGCATGGGGGCGGCGCCAAGGCTCACACGGCCTCCTGGACGGCGAGTTGCAGCAGTTCGGCAGGATCGAGGATCAGCACCACGCCGCCATCGCCCATGATGGACGCCCCGCTTATGCCGGGCAGGCTGGCGAGATACGGCGCCAGGGGCTTGATGACCACTTCCTGGCGACGGACGAAGGTATCCACGATGATGCCCATGCGCCGCCCCGAAGAGGACACCACCACGACGGAAAGGCCATTCTCCTCATCCGCTGTGTTCACGGGGGCTGTGGACTTGAGGAGGTGCTTGAGCCGGCACACGCCCAGCACTTCCCCACGCAGGTCAATGGCTTGCCGGCTGGTGAGGTGAGACAGGCTTTCCTGCGGCACGATCAGGGTTTCTTCCACCGCCGTGCCGGGAATGGCAAAGACCTGCCCCCCGCTCCTCACCAACAGCGCATCGATGATGG
>JANXYT010000122.1 GCA_025355915.1 Holophagaceae bacterium | reverse complement strand
GCTGCGCGACCTCCGCAACGGCTGTGCCCAGGCTCTGGGCTATCCGGACTACTTCGCCCTGCAGGTGGCCAAGTACGACCTCACCACCGACGAGATGATGGCCTTCAACCGGAAGTTCCTCGCGGAGCTGAAGCCGCTCTACCTGCAGCTGCACACCTGGGTGAAGTACGAGATGGCGAAGAAGTATGGCCAGCCGGTGCCCAAGGCCATCCCCGCCCACTGGATCAACAACCGCTGGAGCCAGAACTGGACAGGCTTTGTCAAAGCCGTGGACTTCGATCCCTACTTCAAGGGCTGGCGGCCCGAGCGCATCGTGAAGACCGCCGAGGCCTTCTACACGGGGCTCGGCTTCGATCCGCTGCCCGCCTCGTTCTGGGTGAAGTCCGACCTCTATCCCGTGAAGGCCGGCGATCCCCGCAAGAAGAACAGCCACGCCTCCTGCTGGCACATGGACCTGGACAGGGACATCCGTTCGCTCATGAGCGTGGAAGCCAACGCCCAGTGGTTCGAGACCACGCATCACGAACTGGGCCACGGCTACTACTTCATGAGCTACACGAACCCCGGCGTGCCGCCCCTGCTGCGGGACGGGGCGAACCCGAGCTTCCACGAGGGGGTCGGCGAACTCATCGCCCTGGCTACCCGCCAGATCCCGTACCTGAAGTCCGCGGGCGTCCTGCCCGCCGACTACAAGGCCGACGAGATGCAGGTGCTGCTGAACGATGCGCTGGAAGTCGCCATCCCCTTCATGTTCTGGGCCTGCGGCACCATGCCCGAATGGGAAGCCGATTTCTACGCCAAGAACCTGCCCGCCGGCCAGATGAATGCCCGCTGGTGGAAGCAGGTGCGGGACCTTCAGGGCGTGGAGCCGCCCAGCCCCCGCGGCGAGTCGTTCTGCGACGCTGCCACCAAGACCCACATCAACGACAACCCCGCCTACTACTACAGCTATGGCTGGGCCACGGTCTTCAAGTTCCAGATGCACGATCACATCGCCCGGAAGATCCTCCACCAGGATCCCCGCGCCGCCAACTACGCCGGGAACAAGGAGGTCGGCGCCTTCCTGAAGAAGGTGCTGGCCAAGGGCGCCACGGAGGACTGGCGGAAGGTGCTGAAGGAGGCCACCGGCGAGGATCTCTCCACCCGCGCCATGATGGCGTATTTCAAACCCCTGATGGCCTGGCTGGAGCAGCAGAACAAGGGCCGTCAGATGGGCTGGGATTGAAGATGGATCAACCGGTGCACCAGGCTCGAGTCATGAAGGCCCTCACACGGGACCGGCACATCCGCCTGTCCCTGCTGGACGCCAGCCCGCTCTGGGATGGTGTCCGCCGCGGCCATCCGCATCTTGAACCCGAGGCCTGCGCGTGCCTCACTCAACTGCTGTCGGCCACCGCCCTGCTCCAGGGTCGCACGCTCTTCGCCGAGCGGCTGCAGTTGCTCATCAAGGGGTCCGGTCGCGCCAAGGCGGTGGTGGCGGACTGCTGGCCCGACGGCACCATTCGAGGTGTGCTGGATCTCGGTGTCACTGAACATCAGGACTGGATCGCCGCCCCCGGTGTGCTCCAGGTGATGCGCTCCACTGCCGTAGGCCAGCCGTACATCGGGAACCTCGAGTTGGTGGAGGGGGGCATTCAGGTGCAGGTGGAGCATTACCTGCAGCAGTCGGAACAGATCCAGGCGAGCCTCACGCTCTGGTGTGCCGCGAGTACCGGAGAGGCCGGGGGCCTGCTGGTGGAGCCGTTGCCGGACTGTCCGCCGGACCGCCTGGCGCGGCTCGTCCAGGCCATTGAGGGCCTCGAGGTGGTGCCCTACTGGGAGCGCACACCGGAATTCCTGGCCTCGTGGGTCTCCCAGGGCGAGGGCACCGAAGAATTGGTGGCCGCGGATCTTTTCTACCGCTGTCGCTGCACCCGCGAGTCCCTGCTGGAAACCCTGCGCCGTTTCCCCGAGCCGCAGAAGGCGGATCTCTTCAAAGGGGATGAGCCGCTGGAAGTGCGCTGCGATTACTGCGGCACGCGGTACCCCATCACCCGTGGAGACCTCTCGCCCAGGGATGCCTGATGACGGCTCGTCTTGCCATCGCTGAGCGGGGCCGCCCCTTGGGATCACCACTCTCCGTGTGGCTGAATTTCCGCCTGGTGCCTTTCCTGGGGGCCGGGCTGTCCAAGCTGTGGTCCTACACCCTGCGGGTCCGCCACGAGGGCCTCGAGGCGGTCGAGGCTCTGCTCGCCCGCGACGAGCGGTTCATCCTCAGCTTCTGGCACCGGCGGTTGTTCATGATGCCCTTGGCCTATCCCTTCCGGCGGAAAGGCCGCGGGGTGGCCATCCTGTCCAGCGACAGCAAGGACGGGGAGCGCAGCGCCGCCACCTGGCGCTGGTTCGGCATCCACGCCGTGCGGGGGACCGCCAGCGAGGACGGCGCCAAGGCCCTGGTCCGCATGATCCAGGCCGTGAGGCAGGGCTGGGATTTCGGCATCACGCCAGACGGCCCCCGCGGGCCGCTCATGGAACTGAAGCCCGGCACCATCGTCCTGGCCCGGAAGACCGGCGCCTGGATCGTCCCCGTGACCCTCGCCTTTGACAAAAGCTTCGAGCTGAACACCTGGGACCGGATGGTGATCCCCCTTCCGTTTGCCACCTGCGTGATCAAATACGGAACACCCTATCGCATTCCGCCGAAGGCGGAAGATGCCGCTGAAGCCGCCAGGCTTCAGCGTGAGATGGATGTACTCGAAACCTGGGCCGAGGGGATCCACCATGGCTGAACTGGCGGTGATCTCCCTATCGGGCGGTATGGATAGCTGCGTGACGACCGCCATCGCCCAGGCCGCAGGCTACGAGTTGGCCCTGCTCCACGCGGACTATGGCCAGCGCACGCAGGAGCGCGAGAAGCAGGCCTACCGAGACATCGCGGACTTCTACGGCGTGCCGCCCGCGAGGCGGCTCATCATCGGCTTCGACACGCTGAAGGCCATCGGGGGCTCCGCCCTGACGGATGCCTCCATCGCCCTGCCTGAAGGCGAACTGGACCGCCCCGGCGTCCCCGTGAGCTACGTGCCCTTCCGCAACGCGCACCTGCTGGCCACCTGCGTGAGCTGGGCCGAGGTGCTTCGCGCCACGGCCATCTTCGTGGGCTTCGTGGAGGAGGACAGCAGCGGCTACCCCGACTGCCGCGAGGCCTTCCTCAAGAGCTTCGAGCAGACCGCGAACCTGGGCACCCGGCCCGAAACGCGGCTGGCCTTCCATGCCCCACTGATTCATCTCCACAAGTCCGAGATCGTGAAGAAGGGCCGCGCGTTGGGGGCGCCTCTGCATCTCAGCTGGTCCTGCTATCAGGGTGAAACCGAGGCCTGTGGCCACTGCGACTCCTGCCACTTGCGATTGCGTGGGTTCAAGGAAGCGGGATGGGCGGATCCCATCCCGTACGCATTCATTCCTGAAACCTTGAAAATCTAACCGCAGATGACGCAGATGACGCAGATACTCGCAGTTGAACACCTGCGAAGGCCCCCGGTGCCATCTTCGACACCTGCGGTTTCAGGTTCTCTTGGGAAGGGCTGTCAGGGCCGCCGGATGACGCGGACCTCCTCCCAGCACCAGGGCGTCGAGCCCGGATGGTATCGTTATGGGGTGGCGCCCAGTCGTGATGCTGGACGCGGGAGTGCCCTTCCCTATAGGCGGTCCATGCGCGTAACTCTGGTCCACCCTTCGGGGTTCAACTTCATTCCCGGGCAGCCGGACTTCTCCGTGCTGGCCAATCGGATGGCACCGCTCGGCATCCTATCGCTGGCCGCCTGGCTGGAGCAGCACGGGCACCCCACGGCCGTCTACGATTGCCTGGGCCCGCTGGCCCCGGCCTCGCTGGAGGGCCAGGTGGCCCAGATCCTCGCCACGGAACCTGACCTTGTGGGCTTCTCCGCCACCACGTCAGGGTTCATGGATGCGGTGGACCTGGCGGCCCAGCTGAAGGCGGCCCGACCGGAGCTGCGCGTGGTGGTGGGCAATGTGCATGCCTCGAGCGTCGGGGCCCCCCTGCTGGAAAGCTTCCCCGAGTTCGACGCCCTTTGTCTGGGCGAGGGGGAAGGTCCGCTCCTGGACCTGGTGGAAGGGAAGGCCCTGGCCGACATCCCGAATCTGGTGTGGCGCGACGGGGAGCGCATCGTCACCAACCCGCGCCGGCCGAGGCTCCAGAACCTGGATGACCTCCCGTTCCCGGCCTACGAAAAGCTGGCCGCGTTTCCCGAGCGCTACCACCTGCCCCTCTGCAGCTACGTGAAGCGGTACGGGGCCACCATGATCACCTCACGGGGCTGCCCCTACACCTGCTCCTTCTGCGACCGGACGGTCTTCGAACACCAGTACAAATTCAACAGCCCGACTTACATCTACGCCCACATGAAGCATCTGCGGGACCGCTTCGGCGTGCATCACATCAACTTCTACGACGATCTCTTCACGGCCCATCAGGGTCGCGTATCCGAGCTGTGCCAGCTTCTCATCGATGAACCCCTCGGCATGGGTTTCAACTGCATCATAAGGACGGGGCACACCTCGGATGACCTGCTCCGCCTGCTGAAGCGGGCGGGCTGCGTCATGGTGAGCCTTGGGGTGGAAAGCGCGGATCCCGGCCTGATGGCCCGGCACAAGGCGGGCGTGACCCTGGAGGCCGTGCGCGACACCGTGGAGAAGGTCCACGCCGCCG
>JANXYT010000072.1 GCA_025355915.1 Holophagaceae bacterium | reverse complement strand
CTTCTTCGTGTCCGACCGCCCGGCGGATCCCAAGACCGACAAGGCAGGTCCCTTCGGCATCTGGGTGATGGATCGTGAGCCCGGTGGATGGACGGGTAAAACGAATGGCCCGAACCGTTGATGGCGTCAGGGAGGCGCCGGGGTTCCGTCCATCCACCGGGCTCACGATCCATCACCCAGATGCCGAAGGGACCTGCCTTGTCGGTCTTGGGATCCGCCGGGCGGTCGGACACGAAGAAGAAACGCCGGCCATCTGGGCTGATGCAGGGCTCCAGACAGCGCCACCTCGGGTCCTTCGAGAATGAAGCCACTTCGGGGGCCGTCCAGGTGTCGCCCTCCTGGTGGGTTTCGATGATCATCGCCTTGCGAAATCCCGGCAGGAATAGGCCTAGGTAGATCTGGGACCCATCGGGCATGAGGGTGATGTCGCGGGTGGCCAGGCCGCAGTTCAATGTTCCCGGTGCGAAGAGCACGGCCTCGGGGCCTGGGCGGGATTGTCCGAAGTAGGCGTGGGGAGCCTGCGCTGAGGCCAGGAACGCTGTGAACCAGAGGCCACCGAGCACGGAGGGAACCGTTCGTAGGCGCATGGGAATCTCCTGGATGGTCGTCCAGGGTGCCACTTTCACCTCCACAAGTGGGGCTTCGCTGGGGCGACCCGTTCGAGGCTGGGGTGGAGCTACAGGCTTGGCCCGGTCGCAATGACCCCGCTGGTGTCCAACAACCGCTCTCGGCGGGCGCGCAGGACACGGTCGCGGATGTCGGCGGCCTGCTCAAACTTCATCTGCGACGCCAGCTCCTTCATGCGCTTTTCGAGCTTGGCCACCTCGCGCTCGAAGGCCTTGTCCTCCAGGTAGAGCAGTGGCTCCTCCGCGGCCCGTTCCTCCTTGGTGACATTGATGAACTCCCGGGCCAGGGCCTCGCCCATGACGTCGTCCAGGTTGCGCTTCACGGTCTCGGGCGTGATGCCGTGCTCGAGATTGTGGGCCAGCTGCTTGTTGCGCCGTCGCTCGGTCTCGCCGATGGCCTGCTTCATGGATCCCGTCATCACATCGGCGTAGAGGATGGCTTTGCCGCTCACATGGCGGGCCGCCCGGCCGATGGTCTGGATGAGGCTGCGGTGGTTGCGAAGGAAGCCCTCCTTGTCCGCGTCCAGGATGGCCACCAGGCTCACCTCTGGCAGGTCCAGGCCCTCCCGCAACAGGTTGATGCCCACCAGCACATCGAACACGCCCCGCCGCAGGTTCTTCAGCAATTCCACCCGCTGCAGGGTGTCGATCTCGCTGTGCAGGTACTCGGCCTTGACGCCCAGCTCCTGGTAGTAGGCCGTGAGCTGTTCCGCGAGTTTCTTGGTGAGCACCGTCACCAGCACCCGCTCGTCCCGGGCCACGACCTTGCGGATCTCCTCCAGCAGGTCGTCCACCTGGGTGCCCACGGGGCGCACTTCCACCATGGGATCCACCAGACCCGTGGGCCGGACCACCTGCTCCACGAAGGCGCCACCACTCTGTTGCAGCTCGTAATCGCCGGGGGTCGCCGAGACGTACACCACTTGTTTCACCCGCCGCTCAAATTCCTCGAATTGGAGCGGCCGGTTGTCGAGGGCGGACGGAAGACGGAAGCCGTAATCCACCAGGGTGGTCTTCCGCGAACGGTCCCCGTTGTACATGCCGTGCAGCTGGCCCGTGGCCACGTGGCTTTCGTCCATGAAGACGATGAAATCCTCCGGGAAGTAGTCCAGCAGCGTATGGGGCGGCTGGCCCGGCTGGCGGCCGTCCAGGAAGCGGCTGTAGTTCTCGATGCCGCTGCAGTGGCCCATTTCCTTCATCATTTCCACGTCGTAGATGACGCGCTGATGGAGCCGTTGCAACTCGACGATCTTGCCCGCGGCCCGGAACTCGTTCTCCCGTTCCTCCAACTCGGCCTTGATGTCGCGGATGGCCGTCTTGAGCTTGTCCTCGGGCGTCACGTAGTGGGTCTTGGGCCAGATGGTGAGCTCGTCCAGCTTCTCGAGCACCACCCCCCGCAGTGGATCGATTTTGGAAAGGCGCTCCACCTCGTCGCCCCAGAGCTCGATGCGGTAGGCCACGTCTTCGTAGGCCGGATAGACCTCCACCACATCACCCCGGACGCGGAAGATGCCCGGCTCAAAGCTCAGGTGGTTGCGCTGGTATTGGATGGCCACCAGGTCCCGCAGCAAGATGGCACGATCGATGGTCTGGCCTGCCTTCAGGGTCACCGACAGATTCATGTAGGAGGAGGGATCACCCAGGCCATAGATGCAGCTCACGGAGGCGATCACGATGGTATCGCGGCGCTCCAGCAGGTTCCGGGTGGCGCTGAGGCGGAGCTTCTCCAGCTCCTCGTTAATCTTTGCGTCCTTATCGATGAACAGATCCCGCTCGGGCACGTAGGCCTCGGGCTGGTAGTAGTCGTAGTAGCTGACGAAGTACTCGACCGCGTTCTCTGGAAAGAACTGCTTGAACTCGCTGAACAGCTGGGCGGCCAGCGTCTTGTTCGGCGCGAAGATCAGCGCCGGGCGACCCGACCGGGCGATGGTGCTGGCCATGGTGTAGGTCTTGCCCGAACCCGTCACGCCCAGCAGCGTCTGGCAGCGGTCGCCGCGCTCCAGGCCAGCCACCAGCTGGTCGATGGCCTCCGGCTGGTCGCCGGCGGGCGAGTAGGGAGCAA
>JANXYT010000062.1 GCA_025355915.1 Holophagaceae bacterium | reverse complement strand
GGCGGCGCCAGCGCGCTCGTGAAGGCGGGCTTCGAGACGCTGGTGGAAGCGGGCTACCAGCCGGAGATCGCCTACTTCGAGTGCCTCCACGAGCTGAAGCTCATCGTGGACCTGATGCAGCGGGGCGGCCTCAGCTACATGCGCTACAGCATCAGCGATACGGCCGAGTATGGTGACTATACCGGCGGCCCCCGCATCGTGACCGACCAGACCAAGGCCGAGATGAAAGAAATCCTCAAGGAGATCCAGGATGGCCGCTACGCCACGGCCTGGATCGAGGAGAACAGGACGGGCCGCAAATGGTTCGAGGCCCAGCGGGCAGCGGATTACGAACACCCGCTCGAGGTGGTGGGGCGGGAACTTCGCCGCATGATGCCCTTCCTGGATCCCGTGGAGGTACCCGTGCCTGCTATCAAGCGCTAGGGAATTCCCGGTAAATAAAAAACCATCCTGACTCCGGGTAAAAACCGATGGGCCCCGTGCCAGCGCTTTGGCCTCACAATAGACCCTGTGCCGGAAGTCTTTCCCGCGCCCCCGGAGCCCAGGATGGCCGAGTCCTTTTTTAACACCGCGACATCACCCACCCTTCAGGGCTGGCAGGCGCCCGGTTCACTGGACTTTCAGGCCGCCTTCCTGCGTGCGGGGGGCTGGGCGCTGCCCCGCACGGACGCTTTTCCCGATGCAGCCAAGCTGCGGGAGCGGCTGCAGGAACTGAAGGCCTCCATGCGCGGCGGCGCCAAGATTGGTTTGGACCTCCGCGGTCTTCGCGACAGCGCGGATAGCGTGATGGCCGCCGCGCGGGAAGCCGGTGTGGCCTTCCTGCTGCACACAGCCGAACTGCCGCCTTCCCTGGCCATGCTGCGGCACGCCAACATGCCCCGCCTCGTGGCCGTGCAGAATCCCGAGGAAGGCGCCCGGGCCAAGGCCGGGGGCGCTTCCGCCCTGCTGGCCAGGGCCTGTGATGTGGCGTCGCTCCGGTCCCTGGGGCTGCCCGTGATGGCCATCGCCGATACCGAGGCGGAGGCCAGGCAGGCCATGGCCGATGGCGCCATCGGCCTCCAGCCCCGCACCCCGTCGATGCTGGATGCTTCGCCCCTGGCGGCCTTCCGGTCCCGCCTCATGGCGGGCCTGGATTCCATGGCTCAGGCCTTCGTTCGCCGGGGTGCCTGCACCCTGCCGCGCCTGCGCATCCGCAACCTCGACCTGGCCTACCCCATTCAGCAGGGGGGCATGGGTGTGGGCATCTCCTGGGAAGGTCTGGCCGGCGCCGTGGCCAGCGCCGGCTGCGTGGGTCTGGTCTCGGCCATCGGCACGGGCTACCACGGCTCCGCCAACCCCAAGATGCGTCTGGGCCGCCCCGATGGCTCCGACTCGCTGAATCCGCCCAAGGCTCTGGAATGGATCATCCGCGCGGCGCGGGAACGCTCCGAGGGCCGTGGTGCCGTGGGTGTGAACATCCTCTGCGCCATCGAGGGCTATGAGTCCGCCGTGCGCGCCTCCATCGCCGGTGGCGCCCAGATGATCGTGTCAGGCGCGGGCCTGCCCCTGGCGCTGCCAGGCTATGTGGGTGATGCGGATGTGGCCCTGGTGCCCATCGTGTCCTCGGGCCGCGCGTTGAATGTCATCTGCAAGCAGTGGCAGCGGAAGTACAACCGCCTGCCGGACGCCGTGGTGCTCGAAGGCCCCGAAAGTGGCGGCCACCAAGGCTTCAGCCATGATGGCTGCCTGGATCCGGCCCACACCCTGGAGAACATCCTGCCCGAAGTGATCGCGGAGCGGGACAAGTGGGGCGACTTCCCCATCCTGGTGGCCGGCGGTGTCTGGGATCACGCGGATATCCAGCGCTTCCTGGCCCTGGGAGCCGATGGCGTGCAGATGGGCACGCGTTTCATCGGCACCTTCGAGTGCGATGCTTCCCCCATCTTCAAGGAGGTCATCCTCCGCGCCAAGGCCGAGGACATCGGCCTGATGAAGTCCCCCGTGGGCCTGCCCGCCCGTGGCGTGCGCACCAGCCTCCAGCGCCACATCGAGGCCGGTACCGCCCCCCAGATCCGCTGCGTGAGCAACTGCCTCTCGCCCTGTGGCCACGGCAAGGGTGCCATGGCTGTGGGCTACTGCATCGCCGACCGCCTGGCCGACGCCATGCAGGGCAACGAAGAGAGCGGCCTCTTCTTCACCGGCAGCAACGGCGCCAAGCTCCGTGAACTGATCAGCGTCCGCGACCTCATCGAGGAACTGACGCAGGACCCAGGGTTGCAGCGGGTTTACGCCTAGCCCCGCCGCTCGGCGATGATCTCCAGGACCATGGGGGTGATCATCAGGGTCTTTGGGGAGGCGGAGGCTTCGCGAAGGGCATCGCGCACGGAACGGGTCCACGCCTCGTCCACCCGGCCCAGCTCCAGCAGGCGCTGGAGGTTGGTTTCCACGAACGCCGAGGGCCACTTCCAGATGAAGTCGCTGGGCGGGATGACGAAGACCTTGGGCTCGAGGTGCTTCACCGTGAGCCCCGTGTCCTCCAGCAGGGTGGGCAGGGACAGCGCCACGTCCGGCTCGCCGCCCGAGCCTCGCCAACTGGCCATGACCTCCGATACGAAGGATTCCAGGGGCGGGCAGGGGGGCGCCAGGCGCCAGGTGCGGTAGTCCAGGTACTCGTGGAAGACGGCCACGCCGCCGGGTTTCAGCGCCTGGGCCACGGTGGCCACCAGCTTCGCCGGATCGGTCACGAAGGACGCCACCCAGCGGCACCAGGTGGCATCCATGCCTTGCACGTCCAGCGGCCCCGCCATGAGGTCCTGCTCTTGGAACTGGACATGAGACAGTCCGCGGGCGGCGCAGGTCTCCCGGGCGTACTGGACGAAGTTGCCGGAGCGTTCGGCGGCGTGGACCTCGCCCGTGGGCCCCACGATCTCCGCCAGGTCCACCGTGGCGTAGCCAGGGCCTGCACCCACATCCAGGACCCGCGAGCCCGTGGTGATCCCGGCCCGACGCCAGCATTCCAGCATGTGCGGCCGCCAGACGCGGTGCTGCAGCCCCAACCGTTCGATTTCTTCCCGGTGCGTCCCGAGGACGTAGTCACGCTCACCTGATCCTGCCATCTGTTCCTCCATCTTGGCCATGCCTTCATCCTAGAGACGCCGACCCGGGGGCGTCCTCCGGAAGGCGTCGCTGGAATTCGCCGGCTTGCGGATCGCGTTCAGGATGCGTTGGGATGCCGCTCCAGCAGCTGCCGCAGGGCGGCGTTGCGCTTCACCAGGTCCTGCCTGCGCAGGTGGGCGATGAGCTGGGGTGGGGCGGCGCTCCAGCGGGCGAGGTTCTGGATGAACAGGGTGGACGTATAGGTGCGGCGACACAAGAGGGCCGTCGTGTGGCCGTCGATGGTGAGGCCGACCAGGCTGGCGAGGCAGCGGCCTTCCGTCGTGAGGATGAGCTCCGCCCGCTCCTCGCCGGCGCGCTGGTTGAAGCTGGCCCGCAGCTGATCCCGGGCCATGGCGCGGATCTGCTCGGGCGCGTCACGGGAGGTGGCCACGAGGTACTGCTCCAGGAGGCGCTTGGGGGACCACAAGCGCCGGTAGAGGCCAGGCGGCAGGAGGGGATTCTGCAGCAGGGCGCGGCGCACCCCGCCATCGTTCATGAAGGCCGGGCGCGCGCCCAGAGCCTCCAGGCCCGCGGTCGTCCGGTGATGCGCTGCGATGAGGCGCGCCTGGAGGCCGCCCGCCCGGGGGTTCTCCAGCACGGCGCGGATGACCTCGGCCATGGGATCGAAGCACCAGGCGCTCAGATCGGGTTCCACCGCCACGCGGGCCTGGGCCACGCGCTCATCAATCGATCGATGATGCAGGTGCTGTTCGAAGAGCTGGCGATGGGTCGCGGCCTTGGCGGCGGCCAGGGGTGAGGCTTCTGCGGCATCATCCGTTTCTGCATCAGACCCTGGACTGGGTACCGGGGCCGGACCTTCCGGGGCCACTGCGCCCAAATCCACCAATGCAAGGACCATGGCAGTCATCTGGTTCTCATCCAGATTCATCAAGGCAGCGAGCGTCGGCACGTCCAGGGTTCCGTCCAGCCGCGACAGCAGGTACCCCTGTTGGGGATCGAGGGGCAGGGCGAGGTGATCCACACCGTCCAGGGGACTGGGCTTCCAGGGCATGGGTCGAGCCTACGGCCGAATGGAGCCTAAGGCACCTGGAGAATCTCCTACGGACATTCCAAGCAGCCAGGGCGCCCACTGCTTGAAGGTGGGCGTCCAATAGGCCCAGTCGTGCCCTCCGGGACGGAGTTCCAGACGGAGAGACCGGTCCCGTTCCCGGCACACGTTGGCAAAGGTCCGGCAAGTATCTGCCAGGCCGTATTTATCCTCCGTGCCGCAGCCGATCACCAGTTCGGTGGATCCGCCGAGGTGCTGCCATGGATTCCACGGAGCGAAGTGGGCGGGATCCAGAGGGAAGGTCCGGGTCAAGCTGCGCCGGACGAACCACTGCAGACCCTTGAAGGGGGCTTCGACCAGGGCGGGGGAAAGGGCGAGGCAGCGGGAGAAGGCCCCCGTCCGAGCTGCAAGATTCAAGGCGCCGAAGCCACCCATGCTGAGGCCAGTGATGGACCGGGCCCGGGGGCTCCCCCCGAAGCCCGGGTGCCTCACTTCCAGGAGTGGAATCAGTTCATTCATGAGGAACTGTTCGTAGGGAAAGCTTCCGTCCGCGCGGTCCGCGTACCAGCTCTGGAAATGGGTGACCGCCACCCAGAGGCTGGGTGGGAGGTTGCCCTGGGCTTCCTCATCCGAAAGGAAGGCCTCCAGGCCCTCCCGGATGAAATCCTTCGGACCGTCGAAGGCGCCCGGCAGGAACAGCACCAACGGCATCGGCGACCCGGGGTGGGCGGAGGTCCAGCGCGTCACCACGGCGTCGGTAGGCACATGAAGCGCGATGGGTACGTTGCGACTCATACCAGTTTGCATTCAAAGAATAAGATCACCGCCAAGTCGCCAAGATGCCAAGAACTGCGAAAGCACATAGTCTGTTGCCTTTCTTGGCGCCCTTGGCGTCTTGGCGGTGAAAGGTCCTTTCGTGTTGAACGCTTCTTGGTATCAGACGTTCCGACCGGAAGTTCTCCAGCGCGGCGCCCTTGCCCGCGCTGGCGTGGCCCATCACGGCCATGCAGAGTGCAAGGACTCTCCAGGCATTCACTCTGACCTCCTTGATCCGGGTCCTCCTTGGATGCCAGAGCCGCGGGGATCTTCCAAGGGAGGGAGGTTGTCCGGAAATTATTCTTCCACCGCGCCCTTGAGCCAGGCCTTGTTCCGCAACCGCTCGACGCTGGTTTCCGGGAAGAGGTCGAGGGGGCTCTTGCCTTCGAGGCCCAGGCGGGGCACCGCGGCGCAGCTGAAGCCAAGGCGGGCACCTTCCTGGAGGCGCAGGGGGAGCTGGGCCACGGGGCGCACTTCGCCCGTGAGCCCCACTTCGCCCATGAAGAGGCATTTCTCCGCCAACAGGCGGCCGCCGGCGGCGCTGCACAGGGCGGCGATGACGGCCAGGTCGGCGGCAGGATCCTCGATCTCCAGCCCTCCGGCCACGTTCAGGTAGATGTCCCGGTCGTGGAGCTGCACCCCGCCCCGGCGTTCGGCCACGGCGCACAGCATGGCCAGCCGCTGGCCATCAATGCCCAGGGCCGTGCGGCGGGGGATGCCCAAGCCCGCGGCGGCCACCAGCGCCTGGATCTCCACCACCATGGGCCGGGTGCCGCTGAGGACCACCGTGGCGGAGCAGCCCGGGCGGGGTTCGGCGTCCAGGAAGAAGGGGTTGCCTTCGGCGGTCACCAGGCCCTTTTCGGTCATGGCGAAGACGCCCAGTTCGAAGGCGGCGCCAAAGCGGTTCTTCAGGGCCCGCAGCAACCGGTGGTGGTGATGGCGGTCGCCTTCGAAAGCCAGCACCGTGTCCACCAGGTGCTCCAGGACCTTGGGGCCAGCGAGGCTGCCGTCCTTGGTGACGTGGCCCACCAGCACCAGGGGTGTGGCCGTGGTCTTGGCCCAGCGGGTGAGCATGGCCGCGCAGCCGCGCACCTGACTCACGCTGCCCGCGCTGCTTTCGAAATCCGGGTCGAAAAGGGTCTGGATGCTGTCCACCAGCAGCAGATCGGGCTGCATGCGCTCAGCCTCTTCGAGGATGCGGCGCACGTCCGTTTCCGCCAGCAGGTGGATGCCGGGGTTTTCCGCGCCCAGGCGCTGGGCCCGCAGCTTGATCTGGCGCTCGCTCTCCTCGCCGCTGGCGTAGAGCACCGTGCCTTTTGTCGTAGCCGCCCACTGCAGCAGCAGGGTGGACTTGCCGATGCCCGGCTCGCCGCCCAGCAGGGCCACCATGCCGGGCACCACGCCGCCACCCAGCACGCGGTCCAGTTCAACGATGCCGGTGGGGCTGCGCTGGGTGTCCGTGACGTCCACATCCGGCAGCGCGATGGGGCCCGTGTATTGGCTTTGCGCATAGGCGGATCCGGCCCGCTGGAGGTCGCGCTTCAGCGAACCCCGCACCTCCTGCACGGTGTCCCAGGCGCCGCAGCCGGTGCACTTTCCCATCGCCTTGGGATGGCGTGCGCCGCAGGCCGTGCATTCGAACAAAGGGCTGGTCTTGGCCATTATCGAAGGGTCTCGCGCTGGATAAAGGCCACGATGTCCTCGGTGTTCGTGCCGGGCTGGAAGATTTCACGGATGCCCTGGGCCTTGAGGCTGGGAATGTCCTCGTCGGGGATGATGCCGCCCGCAAAGACCAGCACATCGTCGGCGTCCTGTTCCTTCAGCAGCCGCAGTACCTCGGGAAAGATCTGGTTGTGGGCGCCACTCAGGATGCTCAGGCCCAGCACTTGGGCGTCTTCCTGCACCACGGCAGCTACGATCTGCTGGGGCGTCTGCCGCAGGCCGGTGTAGATCACTTCCATGCCGGCGTCCCGCAGGGCGCGGGCCACCACCTTGGCCCCTCGGTCGTGCCCATCGAGGCCCGGCTTGGCGATGACAACGCGAATCGGCGTTTGGCTCATGGGGGCTCCGGAGAGGTTGGGGGCCGTTACAGAATAGCCAATGTTTTCCTGGCTGTTCGGTTATGGCCCCTTATGCCGTCCGCACCACAGGGATGGGAAGGTTGTGTCGTTGGGGCGGCGGCGCTACCAGTTCTCAGTCTGCCTTAGCGCCTCGTAAAGGCCAATGGCTGCGGCCTGGGCCAGATTCAGGCTGCGATGATGGTCGCCCACCATGGGGATGCGCACGAGGCTCTCCGGGTGCGCGGCAAGAAGCTCCGCCGGGAGGCCCACCGTCTCCCGGCCGAAGACTAGGCCGTCGCCGTAAGCCCAGGGTGCCTGGGTATGCCGTCGGGCGCCCTTGGTGCTGAAGAACCACAGCCGCTTGGCGGGATTCCGGGCCAGGAAGTCATTCCAATCGTCGTAATGGGTGGGCTCCAGCTTTTCCCAATAGTCGAGGCCAGCCCGACGGAGGTAGTAGTCGGAGGTTTCGAACCCCAGGGGATGGATGAGGTGCAGCTGGACCCCGTTGTTCACACAGAGCCGGCCGATGCTTCCGGTATTTTGCGGAATCTCTGGCTGATGCAAGATGATGTGGAACATGGGAGGGTCCTGATGAGTGATTGCCTGTTCTGCAAGATCGCGCGGAAGGAGATCCCTTCCGCCGTTGTGTACGAAGACGATAGCCTGCTCGCCTTCAAGGACATCTTCCCCCAGGCGCCGGTCCATCTGCTCATAATTCCCAAGGCCCACTGTGAGGGGCTGGGTGACATGAGTTCGGAGATGGCCGCCGTCGCGGGGCGCATGCTTCCATTGGCCGCCCAGCTGGCGCGGGACCACGGGGTGATGGCCAGTGGGTGGCGCCTGTTGAGCAACTGCGGTCCCGATGCCGGCCAGACGGTTTTCCACCTGCACTTCCATCTGCTGGGAGGCAAGCCGCTGGGGGGGAAACTCTGCCAATAGGCAGGGGGGAAGAACGGGGCGATTGATTCAATTCGGGCTTGAAGATGGCAAACTTACAATGCTGTCTATCCGCGGCCCACCAGAGCCCTTGGGGCTTGATGAACCAGACGTCCCGAGCTCGCCCATTGCTTCCCGAAGGGGAAGAGAGGCATTTCGCCCTCCAGGCAGACTATTTCGAGGGTCAGATCGGCCTGAAGGCCTTCTGTGCGTCCCATCCGAGCCAGCCCATTCTCGGCACCAACCCATTGGTGATGGAACCCCAGAAGGGCAGCTTCGTGTTCCTCTCCCGCTTCGGGGGCGTCGTCTTCTGGAACTGCCCTGACGCCTTGATCCGCCAGATTCACGAGGAATTGAAATCCTTGCCAGGGTTGAGCCGCTTGGAGGAACAGGCCCGGGACTTCCTCAAGGTGAAGGTCGGGGCCACGGAGGATTTCGTGGGCTTCAGCGAAGTGCATCTCCGGGAGTTCACTCTGGAGAAGCTTCGAATCGTGAGTCTCACCCTTGCCCAGAGCGTGGCGTTGGATCACTTCGAGGCTGCGGTAAGCCAGGCGATGGCGCGGTTTCAGCCTGTCGTCCGCGCCCTCAGCCGCGAAGGCAAATTAGTGTTGCCCCACCGGGAGGTCCTGCGAATCGTGGGATTCGCCATGGAAGTGCGAGCCGCAGTTCTGGACAACCTCACCTTGTTCGATGACCCGCCAGACACCTGGGAGAGCGAATTCCTGGCCCACCTGGATAGTGCACTCTACGGCCAGTTCGATCTGGAAGAGCGCCTGGGGGCCATTCGGGAGAAGCTTGCGTACCTCCGGGACGCAGGGGCCACGTTCCTTGGCCTTCTGGATACGAGGAAGAACCATCGCCTGGAATGGATCGTCATCCTGCTCATCTTTATCGAGATCCTCCTTTTCATCTGGAAGGATCTGCTGACCCCGATCTCACGCCTGGTTCCCCGCTGACCTGGACCCACCGACGGACGCGGAGAACCGGGCTGGGGGCGAGGTCGTCGCCAGCGAATGTCTGACGCATGGATTCAACCTGCCGGTGGATGGCCAGTGGAAGTGCGCCCGCGATTCACCCACAGCGGGTGGCCTAGGAGCGCGTCCAAGTAATCGATAGGGGCTGCATTGATGGCAAAGGGTTTCCAGGCAGAAGTCAGTTTGTCTCGCGTATCGCCGCAGGCGATACCGAGAAGGAAGTGGGCGCAGGGCGGTGCGGGTTCACCGTTCAAGCCCGGTGACGCAGCATGGGAACCCTTTGCCATCAACCCTTCGGGCTGGGGCGGCAGCCGTCGGGATGCCGCCCCAGGCGCCTCGTCCTTGGAACCACCAAGTTTCAGTTTGTCTCGCGTATCGGCGCAGCCGATACCGAGAAGGC
>JANXYT010000040.1 GCA_025355915.1 Holophagaceae bacterium | reverse complement strand
CTGCTCCGGTGCCATGTAGCCAAGGGTGCCCACCACCATCTGGCTGCGGGTGGCGCGGGTGCGCCCCTCCTCGCCTTCCCAGAAGCAGACGCCGAAATCGGTCACCTTGAGGCGGCCATCGGCCGCGAAGAGCAGGTTGGACGGCTTGAGGTCGCGGTGCACCACGCCTGCTTCGTGAGCCAGGTCGAGGGCGCCGCAGACTGGAATCAGCCGCCGGACCAGCGCCGCGGGAGGCTCGCCCCGGCAGGCCTTCAGGCTTCCCCCGGGGAGGAGTTCCATGATCAGGTAGGGCCACACGCCGCACGTCCCGAATGAAAAAATCTCCACCAGGCTGGGATGCGACAGGCGCGTGAGCACATCGCCTTCCCGGAGGAAGCGGCGCACCAGCTCCGCATCGCGGTGCACCTCGGGACGCAATAGCTTCACGGCGGAGAACGAGCCTGGACGGAAGCGGTCCTCACCCCGGAAGACGATGGCCATTCCCCCCTCTCCAAGCTGTTCCATCAGCCGCACGCTGCCGATCTGGGCCGGGGGCCGCAGGGCGGTCATGGGGCCGGTACCGTGCGGTTGCGCCCGCCGGCCTTGGCCGCGTAGAGGGCCGCGTCGGCCCGCGCCAGCAAGGCGCCACCGCCGGTGTCGCCGGTCTTGAGCTCGGCCACGCCGAGGCTGCAGGTGATCTGCAGCCTTTGTCCATCTTCCAGCTCCAGGGAATGCTCCGCGAGGGCCAGGCGGAGGTCCTCGGCGGCTTTAAGCGCGAGCATGGCGGAGGTTTCCGGCAGCACCACGAGGAATTCATCCCCGCCCAGGCGGCCGACCGGATCAGAGGCTCGAAGGCGCCGCCGCAGCAAAGCGCCGAAGGCTTCCAGGGCGCGGTCGCCCGCCCCGTGGCCGTGGGTATCGTTGACCTGCTGGAACCAGTCCAGGTCCGCGAGGATCAACGACAGCGACCGGTGATGCCGGCGGGCCAGGTCGACCTGCGTCTCCAGCTGATGCAGCAGGATGGCCCGGTCGCTCACACCCGTCAGAGGATCCAGCGGGGTGCGGGCCGCCGTGTTCTGGTGGTACCGGCGCTCCAGCGTGTCCATGTGCTTGACCTTGAACGCGTGCCCGCCGACCCGGAGGACATCCTCCGCCGCGAGCCGCACCGGGCCTGGATCTGCGTACACCCTCCGGCCGTTCACAAACACGCCGTTGGTGGAGCCCAGATCCCTCAACTCGAGGGCCTCCAGGTCGGCGGAGACCTTCAGCCGGGCGTGATGCCGGCTCACCTCCGGCTCAGGAAGGCAGAGGTGGCTCTCCGGCGCCCGCCCCAGCTCCAGACCTCCCAGCGGCAGGGGGATTAACGCTCCCAAGGGCTGGCCCACGTAGCGGATCAGCACCCATTCGCGGGTGTCGAGATCCTCCAAGGTTTCCACACCGTCCGGCGCGGCAGCCGGAGCCCAGCAGGGAAGGTCGGGGGAAGTGGGATCAAAGGGCATCCCGGAAAGTCTAACGGAGATCCGCCCCCCCTAGCCCTCGCAGACCCGGTTCCGCCCTTCAGCCTTGGCCCGGTACAAGGCCGCGTCGGCCCGGGCCAGCAGCTGCCCGGCCTCGAGATCCGTCGCAGTCCGTTCGGCGATGCCCAGGCTGCACGTCAAGGTGAGGCCACCCGAGGGCAGTGGAATCGGCATCGAGGCGATGGCCTTCAGCAGGCGCCCCGCGAAGGGGCGGGCGCCGGACAGATCCGTTTCCGGAAGCACCATGAGGAATTCCTCACCACCGATCCGACCCGCCAGATCCGCCTCGCGCAGGGTCGACAGCAGCCGTTCCCCGAACGTCTTCAGCACGAAGTCACCCGCCCCGTGGCCAAAGGTATCGTTCACCCGCTTGAAATGGTCCAAGTCGCAGACCACCACGGAAAGGGGGCGGTCGTAGCGCAGGCTCAGCCCAAAGCGGTTCTGCAGCTCCGCCAACGCGCTGCCACGGTTGGCCAGGCCCGTGAGGGGATCCTTCGTGCTGAGGTCCAGCAGGGTTTCGTGGAAGGCCCGCTCCAGCGGGTCGAGGAACACCAATTTGAGCACATGGCCACCGATGGCCAGGCGGTCCCCGGCCCGCAGATCGACGGATCCACGAAGCAGTTCCCCGTTCACATGCGTGCCGTTGGTGGAACCCAGGTCCTCCACCTGGACCCGCCCCTCCTCCACCTGAATGCGCACGTGATGGCGGCTCACTTCGCCATCGAGCAGGGCCACGCCCGACTTCGGCGCCCGGCCCACAATGACTTCGCCACGAATCAGTGGAAACACGCGGCCCAAGGCGGCCCCTGCATAGGCCACCAAGGCCCATTCCGCGGGGGACTGGAGGCCATCGCTTTCTGTCTTGGTGCGAACCATCGTCGGCATTTCGGGAAACCCGGGGCTCGTCTCCGGGCTCATGGGTGGGCGCTTGGAAGCTGACTTCTTCGTCACGGATCCTCCACGAAGCAGCTCACCATCGCCCCATCGTCCTTGCGGCGGGCCAGGATGAAGGGCACGCGCGGCGCCTTGATCGCGGCTGCTTCCAATCGGACGAGGATGCGGCCCTGCCGCGGATCGTGGCGCAAATCGGCCACGCCTTTGCCCGGGAGGCGGAACAACCCGAGCACCTCGAGGTTGCGAACATTCACGCCCGTACCCCGCACCAGTTGGAGGCTGTAGCGCATCCACAAGCCCTTCGGCAGCCGATGGATATCCTCCCCCTGGAACGGCACGGCCAGGGACAACATGGCCTCCAGCCCTGGTTTGGCGGCCACCATGTGCAGCGCGGGCTCCAGCCGCCGAGTGCCGGGTGCGAGCAGGGGGTCCGAACCTCGGCGCACCGAGGGACCCGAAAGCGGCTCCGGCCGCCCCAGGACCTTGGCCAGACGAGGCAGGGGTGGCACGGCCATCCGAGCAGCCTTGCCGGCCTCGAGGGGGGACATGCGCACGACTTCGGCCTCCGCCCCCCACCTGGCCCAGGCGGATTCGTCCCGGAGTTCGGCCTGGAAGGGCTGGAGCGCCCGGCCTTCCACGGCCTCCCTCAGCAGCCGCATCTCATGGCAGGCCGCGACAGGGCATTCCAGACCAGCCCGAGGTTCGCTGATGAGAACCGCCGAACCCTGGCTCCGGGGCCCGAAGGGCTCTGGGACCAGCTCCACCACGGTCAGCCCGGCAAAGGCGCGGCGCAGCGTTTCCGCCGCGTCGGCCATCGCGTCCTTCACCCGGCCGAACATCAGGACTCCTTCACCACGAGGCTCTGGAGCGCCGCACTGACCCGCTCCAGGGGCTCGGTGAGATCCATGTGGTAGCCCGCCTCCAGCAGCTTGACCACGGCCTGCTCCTGGGCCATCGCATCCACCGAGGCCGCGAACATCACGCGCAATGGCGCCGCCCCCTCCGCCAATTGGATCAGCAGCTCCCGGGGACCGGCGCGGAAGGCGTCGCCCACTTTTGCCAGCGGCGATTCCTGGCTCTTCTGCACCGCCAGCACGGGGTACTTCGCATCCCCGGACCAGCCTCCCGCCAGCTCCGTGGCGCTGAGGATGAACAGATCGGGGGGCGCCTTCAGCTCCTTGAGCAGGGTCTTCTGGATCACCTCCTCCTTGAGGTGCGGCTCCAGGGACTTGCCGTACAGGATGCCCTGCAGGCGGGTGGGCGTGATGGGCTCGGTGTAGCGGAAATCCAGCGGAATGCCGGAGGTGTCCGTGACCAGCAGGCCGCCGAGGTAGCTCGCGCCCTCCTTGACCGCCATGAAGTACGCCAGCTTGATCGGATCGGCCATGAAGACACCTCTGCCAGAAAGGCTAACCCCCCATCGGCAGAACCAGCACTTGCCTTTTGCTACGCACCTGGTACATTGGGTTTTCCACTCATTGGGGAGTGGTCTAATGGTAGGACAACGGTTTCTGGTACCG
>JANXYT010000008.1 GCA_025355915.1 Holophagaceae bacterium | reverse complement strand
GCGGAGGCCGACCGTGCGCGTGGCGCATGACCCCGAAGGGGCGAGGCCCAGGATGGGCCAAGTCATGAAGGAGCAGGAGCGGAGGCCGACCGTGCGCGTGGCGCATGACCCCGAAAGGGCGAGGCCCAGGATGGGCCAAGTCATGAAGGAGCAGGAGCGGAGGCCGACCGTGCGCGTGGCGCATGACCCCGAAGGGGCGAGGCCCAGGATGGGCCAAGTCATGAAGGAGCAGGAGCGAAGGTCCACCGTGCGCGCAGCGCATGGCCCGTCAGGGTCCGGCCCAGGAGGGGCCGGATGACCCAGGAAGAAACCGTCGGCGAGCTGCTCCAGCACGCCCGTGTGGCCAAAGGCCTCTCGAGGGAGGCGCTGGCGCTGGAACTGAAACTGCCCCTTCGCCACATCGAGGCCATCGAGAGCGATGAATGGGCGGCGCTTCCCCCAGGGCGATCGCGACCCCTGGCCCGTCAACTGGCCCACCGCCTGGGAGTGGACCTCGAATTTCATACGGGGGCTTTCCAGATTGTTCCGGGCGTAAGGGAACTGGACCCTCCCGATCCCCGGCAGGAACGGTTGGAACGGGTGGTGATGGGCCTGCTGACGGCCGCCTCGGCGCTGGTGGTGGTATGGCTGGTGGTGCCGGGCCCCAGCTTGGGTCGCAAGCCTGCCCCGAGCTACCTTACGACCCTGCCCAAGGCTACGCTCCCGGCGCCACCGCCGCCTTCCACCGCCGCCTATCCCGTGCTGGGTGAACTCCTGCCCGAGTCGCCCTTGAATGAGCAGGGCGTGCTGGTGAGCCTTCGCGCCATGGACACCTGCGATGTGCGAATCGAGCCTCAACCGGAGACCGGAGGACAGGCCCTGGCTCGAACCCTCCGCGTATCGGAGCCATGGCGTTTGCGAGTAAAGGGGCCTTTCGTGCTCATTCTCGACAACGCCGGGGTTGTGAACGTGGAGGTGGCGGGCCGGCACATCGCCCACGGGCAAAGCGTCGGCGAAGCCTGGACCGGCCGCTTCGATGGAGAAGGACGCTGGCTCAGGCCGGTGCTTCCCGTTCTCCCGAAAGGGCCGCCCGTGCCCGATGATGTTGAGGATGGAATCCGGCCATGAGCATGCACCCCATTGTTGAGCGGTTCCTTCAAGGCGGACTGCCCGAACCCATGGTCATGGCCCTGGTCGGGGGAAGCCTTCCCGTGCCGACCAAGGATTTGCTGCAGGCGCTGTCTCATGCGGCGCTCAAAGAGACAGCCTACGCCCAGCGGGCCCTGGATTTCTTCGCGAGCATGCCGGAATCCCTTCTCGCAGGCGTTTTGACTGAGGCGGTCGATCCGCCCGCGCCCCTGCAGCTCGTCCTCTGCCATCGCAAGGAACCGGCGTTGTTGGAGACGGCCCTGCTGAACCCGTCCCTCACCTCGGAGATCGTGGAAGCCTCGGTGCCGAGTCTGCCCGGCGCGGTGCTCGAGATCGTCCTGAACAACCAGGTGCTGTGGCTCCAGCGGCCCCGGATCCTTGACCTTCTGGAGGAACACCCGGAAGGCGAGTACGTCATCAAGCGGCGGGTCAACGAGTTCCGGTTTGATGTCCTGCGCTTGATCCCAGAGGAGGTGAAGAAGGCCCGCCTCGAGATCATCGACGAAGTTGAGGCGGGGCGGCTTGATCGCGCCTGGTCCGAGCTGCCACTGCCCAAGGAGAAGTCCAAGGAGGAGGCCGACGCCGAAGTCGAATCGGAGGAGATGGCCGCCGAACGCCGCCTGCTGGCGCAGAAACCCCCCGTCGATGACGAGGGCAATGAGATCAACCTCACCCTCACGCAGCGCGTCATGAAGCTCAAAACAAACCAGAAGATCATGCTTGCCATCAAGGGTGGCAAGGAGGAGCGGGCCCTCCTTATCCGAGAATCCAACCGTCTCATCCAGGTGAATGTCATCCGGAATGGGCGGATCACGGAAGGCGAGGTGGCCTACATCGCCCAGATGCGCACCGTGAACGAGGAAGTGCTGCGGATCATTTCCAACAGCCGGGAATGGATGAAAAAATACCCCATCACGAAGTCCCTGGTCATGAACCCCCGCACGCCGCTGCCCGTGGCCCTGACCCACTTCAAACGATTGTACGAAAGCGATATGAAGCTATTGGTGAAGGATCGCAACGTGGCCGAGCTGCTTCGGCGCGAAGCCAAACGGCTGCTGGAGATGAAAGCGAAGGGGAAGGGGTAGGCCCCGGCTTAGAACCTTCGCCAATGGATGGAGTCAATGCAAACGGCCTTCCTCGCTTCGAGGGTCAGCGGGCCATTCAGACGAGCGAGGGGAGGGTCAACGACACGGCCGCAAAGTGGCACACTGCCGCGGCGACCACGAGGAGGTGGAAGATCTCGTGGTACCCGAACACCCGGGGGAAGGGATCGGGCCGCCGCAGCGCGTAGATGGCTGCGCCTACCGTGTAGGCGAGCGCCCCTGCCACCACCAGCGCGATCACTGCGGACCCCGCAGCGCGAAAGAGCGCAGGAACCAAGATCACGAAGATCCAGCCGAACGCCACGTAGATGCCCGCCATGACCGGCTTGGGCACCTCTGGCCAGGACAGAGACAGGGCGACTCCGCACAGCGCACCGGCCCAAACGGCCACCAGCAGGAGGTGACCTGCCCCCGGCCCCAGCAGAAGTCCGAAGGGGGTGTAGGTGCCGGCGATGTGCAGAAAGATCGCCGATTGGTCGATGCGGCCGACCACATCCCGCGCCTGCGGTGGCCACGTGGGCCGGTGGTAGATGGCCGAGGTGGCGAAGAGGGCGAACAGGCTCAGACCGTAGATCGCGGCCCCCAGCCGTGCGCCGAAACTCCCGGCACCGGCCCAAAGAATTACTGCCGCAGGAACCGCGACGCAGGCTGCGAACACATGGGATAGGCCGCGAAGCTGGGGTTTCTGTCGAGGAGGAAGGCCCATTTCACTTTCAGGAGGTCGCAGATGCCGTCCGACCGCCTCCATCAGGGCCCGCCGACCTGACACCTCTAGCCTGCTATTCGCCTCTGGTTGCACGGATAAATTCCTCGTATGGCAGGTACGAGCATTTTTTATTCCAATTATTAAGACGTTTATTTTAAATTATTTGGCATAGGCGGCTACCTAGGTGAAGGGTGGGCTCTCAATCAAAATGACATGAGTTCTCTTTCAATTCGAAGGATCGGAATGGTGCCGGGGACCGAGGATCTGGATCATCCAGGGTGCCCTCCGGCTGAGACACAGGGACGAGAAGACTGCAGGCCTCCCATCAGCCGCTGGCCCTTTTTGGGACCTCAATCCGCATCTTGCTCTCGCTCCAAATAAT